>CAYGNU010000051.1:0-14296 GCA_964351175.1 uncultured Roseivirgaceae bacterium
ACTCCTTCACAAGAATCCCAGAATACCTATTCGATTGAAAATTTCGGGAATAAGTAGAAGGTCAATCTTGGCTTGGAATTTTCCACTTTCTTTGTATTTTCCTTCCCATGCTGTTAGTTTCTCTGTTATCTCTCTCGAAGTACCATTTGGATCAGTTACCTGTCGCTTATTTTCTATTGATAATTCGGTTAGATCATTAAAATTATTGGAATACATTGGCCCAATTGAAGCACCCAGAATAGTTGCTATATGGGACCCTAAGAAATTAGCTTTGTAAAGGTTGATTCCAAAGTCAATCTCATATCCGCTGAAATTTCTTTTCTCAATTTGGGTACTGAAATCTTCTTGGTAGTTTAGAAGTTTAAATTTGGATCCAGTAAAACTCCCCCTTACAAATAACCAACCGTCTTGATCGCTACTTAGATCATCTATTATTTGGTCCTTTTCTTCATCATTTTTTGTGAAAAACTCAACCCAATTTGTATCTGTATTTGAATTACAAAAACGAAAGCCAATTGCGGCACTTAATTTTGATTCTGGAGTAAAATTATTCCCCGAAAAAATGGTGGATATGTCATTTTTAATTTTTCCTTCTGCAGCTATTCCGACTATCCAGTCTGAGCCGCTATTTTCCGCATTAAAATAATGATAGTAATCAAACTTTAGTTTTTTATCCTCCGTATTGAATAAAACAGATCCGAGATTATAATATTTACTATAACCAATAGAAGTCCTCCCCTCACCATCTTCAATATTGAATTGAGCATAAACTGGCAAAGTGATCAATAATGCTATTAAGTTAAAAACTAGCTTCCTCATCAAAGTATAAATATCCATTTGTGCGAAATTCTTTTTTACTATCTTTTAATTTTGCATCCTTATCATCAACTTTTAAGGATAATTCACATTCTCTTCCGGGAATACCAGTAGCTACCAACTGGATATCCAGTTGGTTGGTAGGAGAAATATCTTCAAAATGCATTGATATTTTCCACTTGCTTCCTGTTGGAGTAATTGCATTAGTTAACTTTACTCCCTCAATCAGTAGGAATTCGATATCCATGGCTGGCCCCACTTCTAGATCTACCTTAATTCTTGTCATTCTATTATAGTTTTTTTATCAGATAGTAATTAAATGCCCATTTTTCTTTTTAGCAAAAGGAGATTATCTAGTCACCAAGCCTTCGGATCTTTTGCCCATCAGAATAAAATATCAGGTCTCCATCATTATTAGTTATATAAATGGCTGCTTTAGTTGAGATTTGTTCCCATTGATCACTTTCGGAATTATATGCTTCAAGTGATGTTTCCATGCCTTCTCTTTGGTCTAAGTATGGGAGAAGTGTATTTAACGTTTCCATTCTGGGATGTTTATGACTTTTATTGGTGCCAACGGTTTCAGCACCACAGGAGATAGCCGCTATGCTAGGGGTCACTAATTCTAGAAAGGTTTTTTTGCTTGAAGAATGAGAGCCATGATGACCCACCTTTAAAAAGTCTACATCTAATAAACCCAAGGTTAATGGATCTTCAACTAGTTTCTGTTCCATTTCTATTTCAGCATCTCCTGTAAAAAGAAATGAAGTACTACCATAGTCAACTCTTACAACCACAGAATAGTTATTGGGGTCAATGTTAGGTTCATCATAACCTACAGGTCTAAGTATTCTTGCATTAACATCCGAACGCGGACAAAAATCTATATCAGGAATAATAGTGTTATTTAGACTATCTCTATTGATGTTCAACTCATTAAGCTTAACCCTTAATGATTCAAAGGTGCCTGAGGTATTTTCCATTCCATTATCAACATACAAACCAACATCATATTCACTGATAACCCAGCTCATGCCCGCTATGTGATCTGAATGGGGGTGTGTAGCAATTACAACTTCTATTGAATTATCTTTACTTTGAAACTGATTCATATAATTTCTGAACTCGGTTTGAGAACCAGAGTATCTAAATCCTGAATTAAGTTCTGCTGCATCAATTAGTAGCTCATGTTCTCCATCTGGACACCTAATAATCATAGCATCTGCTTGACCAACATTAATAATATGAAGTTCTAGGTTCCCACCTTTAAGGTTAGATTCTGTTTCATTATTTATGGATTCTCTATGAACTCTAACACGAGACTTATATATGAATCCAATTTGGTTTGAAGAAGTTCTGATTTTTAAATACCCAGTACCATATAGTCTATCTGATAATAGAGGTAGATGTGTTCCAGAATTGACACGTTCAATAATACTGGAAGTACTAAGAGAGTCTTTACGAATTACGGCATCTCGGGTAACCTCAACATAACTAGCTTTTGTTATTGTTGGAAAAAATAGGAGACATATAAACCCGAGAATTATAGATTTCATGTATTGTTTTGTTTATGAAATTGCTTTCTTCTCATTTCAGCAGAGCTCATAAATTCTAAAGTGTCTTTGAAGAGCTTAATTGAAGCCTTACTTCCGCCTGCGATTATAAGTCCAGTGATGAAATATCCAAGTTCACTACAACAATCATCCTTCATAATAATAGCTAGTGCATCAAAGTCAAAACTGCTTACTATAGTTATCGAGATTATAACAGTAATCAATTCTTTAATTCCACCTTTTTTCTTTAGAGGTTTTGATTCTTCATCAGGTTCAGGTACCTGAAATTCGCTATACTTCTTTATCTCTGATCGTTTGAATTGTGGATCATACCATTTGATGAAGAATGAAGATTCAAATAGAACCGACAGTGCACGTTCGATGAAGAAAGATAATATTACGATTAAAACTAGTACATCAAAAAGCACAGCATAGTCGACAGCAAATTCAAGAATATCCATAGTTGACATTAAATATTAAACTTGTTTGTTGACTTCAAACATGTAGTTAATAATTACCAATAACATCACATAAATTAATCATATAATCTCACCTAAATAGGTGACTTTTATATTGTCTCATATCCAGATCAGAGATGGAAATTTGAAATAAGTCTCCTACAAAGATTAAAAACAGAATAAATGCTCATTATTGACTTAAATCTTGAATTGAGCTAGTTAGGTAAAAACACCTATGAAATTGATTGAAAACACCTAATCAGCTAAGACTTAAGATTCCAAGATTTGTTATTAAGAATTGGATGAAGTGACAAGTGTCACTGGTGTCACCTGTCACTCTTGGCTTTCCTTTAATTCAAGATGTTTGATGGGGCTTCAATATTACCAAAGTTCATTGAATACAAGGAAGATATATTGCCTGCCTTCGGAGATATATTTAAGTAATAAGCATGCAATTTGAGAAGTCTATAAAATTGAAACAATTTTATTCTTCATTGCATAGACAACGAGGCCGGCAGTATTTTTACAGCCTGTTTTTTGAAGTAGATTATTTCGATGACCATTGACAGTCTTTGGGCTGATATACAACTTTTCAGCAATTTCATCTGTCGTTAATTGCTGACAAATCAACTCCACAATTTCCACTTCACGTTTGGTTAGATTATCATTAGCCTGAAACAGTGGCTTAGACTTCCTTTTATCATTTAACTTGTTTTGTAATGCGCTCAAGGATCTTTGATTTATATAGACACCTTTTTTGAAGACAGCATGTATAGCTTCGTGAACTTCATTTGGATCACAATCTTTCACTAAATAACCATGGGCACCATTTTCTATTAACTGAGAAATAAAGTTCTCGTCATCGTGAACGGATAATACTAGGATTTTGATTTCAGGGAAGGATTTTTGTAAATCATTGGTTAGATGAACTCCACTGTAATCCTCAGATTCACTTTTTGGTGGTAATGATAGATCAACAAGAAGCACATGAGGCAGTTGCGAACAATTATGAAGCTTATCAACTACTGAATGACCATCTGATGATTCAAATACAACATCTATTTCAGGCCAATTGCCTAAGATAGCCTTCATTCCTTCTCGAAACAGTAAGTGATCCTCGACTATACCCACATAGATAGTTTCATTCATTGGGTCTCTATTCATTTAATGGTATTTCTAATTTAACATTAAATCCTGGCTCATTTGAAACCATCGGCCTTATAGAACCTGATAAGGCACTAATTCTCGCTTTTAAGCTTTGTGTACCTAGTCCTTCAATGGAAGAGTTATTTTTACAGCCAATACCATCATCATTATATTGTACAACCAAACCATCCATAGAGCGATAGAAGTTAATTTTAATTTCCTTTGCTTTTGCATGCTTAATTGTATTAGTAATTAACTCTAGTATAATTCTATAAAGACCTAATTCTATGTTCCAAGAGATTGGAGGAAGATCATCTGCATTTATGTGTAATTGAATACTATTTGTAGTATTGATACGAAGTGCAAGACTTTCTAATGTTTTTATAATACCGAAAGTTTCTAATTGGGGAGGCATTAATTCATGACTTATCCTTCGCATAGAAGCAAGGGCAGATTCTGTAAGGACTTTAATGTTATTTAGTGCCTTTAACTGTTCATCATCATTCTTATTTTTTTCTTCAAGCTGAATAATGTGCATTCGAGCAATTGAGAGTGCAGCACCTAGCTCATCATGTAAATCATTGGCAATTCGTTTCCGCTCCTTTTCTTGTGCCTCTATACTAGACCGTAGAAGTTCCTGCCCATGCTTTGCTTTTAACTCCTCCTTACCTAGTTTTTGTTGAATTAAATTTTTTCTAAAATGTTGATTTAAAAGTATAACACCGAAGGCAATGATGAAAATTATACCAACAAGTGGAAACAAAGTAGACAGGAAATTTAATTCTTGGGTCGTTTCCATATGCCGACAATAAAACAAATATTCATAATCACAAGGAAGACAAAATGAAGTACCCAAGCAAACTGAGAAGGATTTTTAAGCGAATCAAGTGTCAAAAGTTCGCCAAAGTAAAACAACAATAAACTTGAGGTATAATAAATAAACAGGCCAGAATTAATCCAGTTGATACTCTTGACTAAATGAGCCTTTGACTCCTTAACGATATTATCCAGTAACATTATGAACGTTGAGAGTGATAATATTATAATTAAAATGGACTCAATAGTTATTGAATAAGAGGCATATGAATAGAACCCCTGAAAGTAGGCCGCATTGATTATCGTGAAAATGACAAACAATATTGTAGTAAGCCGAATGACAGCCTTATTAATAAATCCACTAAGTATAGAGTTATAAAAGGCTGCAAGTAAGACAAATCCAACCCCTACATAAATATGTAATAACCAAAGGTTGTTTTGACTTTGGAACCAAAGAAATTCTGATACGCCTTGAATAACTGCTGATAAAAATATAAACCAACTTATGATTTGAAGCTCTGCTGGCAGTTTTTTGTAAACCGACATGGCATAAATGGCGGTAATGAATACTGGTACTGATGCGAACTTAATTATCAGCTCAAATATTTCTTGCATATATAATTAGTTAAATAAGATGTCATCTGGACAGGTATTTGGACAAGGTTTAGCGAAATCCATAACATATCCATCACCTTCTGTCCAATTGCCATCAGCATCTTTCACCTTATCCTTATGTAAGATATGATCTCGGCCAGCTTTTGGTGGGTGTGCATCTAAATCAGCTCCTTCAACAGGGGTAAGGAAGAGCTTGAACTGATTGTCTTCATCAAGTCCTATATAAACACGAACATATTCATACTTTGCTTTACGCTCATATTTCATTTTCATTCCCATTGCCTCGATTAAATCTATTGATCTGATTGTAAAAGACTTTAATGGGGAATTGAGTAAGACTGCCATATTTGAGTTAACTAAGGCACTATCATATTGATCCATTAACGAAGCATACCGTTCGACTGCGGATTTCGCTTCGTCTACAGGTGTTGTAAATTTTGGCCATTCGTTGTTAACTAGTTCAATTTTATTCTCATCTGGATTAGAAGTGGCATTGCCATCTGCCTGTTTTTGGCAACTGAGAAGTGATAACATACCGATAATTAGTGTTAAGGAATATTTTTTCATGATTAATGAAGGTTGGTTTCGATCAAGGTAGGTTGTTGTTAATCATAATAAAAGTGAATGGATATTATATCGTGTAAAAACAGTTATAAATACTCATGATATCATTCAATATAGGTATAAATACCCGTTTTTAAAACCCCTCATTTATAAGCTTACAAACGGTAATAGTAAAAGGCACCTTTGATGAATATTGTTGGCTATTAACATAATAAATAGACTTTAACCAATGTGAAACTATGAGCGATATTAAAAAAGGATTGGTAATACGTGGTTTAAAAAATGCAAACTTAAAACCCTTCAGTGGTGAGGAACTTGATGGACATGACCGGCTTACAGAAGCAAGTGTAAATTGTATTGAAGGGTCAGATAACATAGGCAATGTCATGATAGGAATGGACCCTGCTATGATGGCTTATGGTACGCGAACCTCAACAGTTGAGAAGATTATACAACAGGGGGGACGGGTGATTAGGGATCCACAATCTAACAATGTTAACCATTGCATAATTTTTGGATTGAAGTTAAGAGATGCAAACAACTTATTTAGTAATTGAACTTGAAACAGAAATAATAATTAATAACTAAAACCAAAAAATAATGAAAAATTCATTCCCAACTAAAGAACAGATTGGACAATTTGTGGATGCCGGATCAGAAAACCTCAATAATTACAATTTTGTTTCCGAAGAGTTAAACAAGAGTTTAAAGGGATCATTGAAGATGGCAAGACTCTCTCCAGCGGCAGTTGCAGAATCAAATAAAACAGATGGTGACTCCGAAAAGAGTGTTCAATTTAGATTAAATCAAACAGGAAATATTTTTTATTCAACTTCAAGCCCCGAGTTGCAAGATGAAACTAAAAAACTGTTTGATAGTGTAACCGTACTATTTGCTGCGATGACAAAGGCATTAAATAATAAGGGTAAGGACCTTTTCGATTATGATGCGTGGAGTAAATTAATCGCAGGTAGCGGATATTTTATAGAAGTATCGAAATATGAAAAAAACCTAACAATCGAGAGTAATAGTGTTACAATCGATACACAAATAGTACAGGAGCTTATACCTGGTTTAACATCTGGGAGCTCATTAGAAATAGCTAAAAGCGTACTGAATGCATTAAATGGTGAATACCAAACTAAAAAATCAGATTCTTCCGCCAAAATTGGTCACCTGCTGTTTATATGTGAAGAATTATTCGGAGCACCAAGCGTTACTGTTAGACTCTTCTTTGCATCATCTGCGACTCATACACAAATCTTTTCTTCTCCTTGCGTAAAGACTTCAAGTACGTCATTTGAGCAGTTACAAGAAGCAAATACATTTTTATTTGTTTCTCCAGATACTATTGCTCAATTCGCGGGGAAATTTGGAGATGCACCTGAAGCATACAATTCTCTAATAGATAAATTGTCTGGCTATATTGATGGTTAAAGTTAGAAGCGTATCCGCTATGAAACAGTCAAAGTTAAATGCCCCGAAATTGGGGCATTTTCTTTTTTTGAATTTTAGTGCCTCTGCGCGTTTGTATGAAGTTGTGCCTTGATCACTTTATTTTTACTTTACTTTCGAGCCATTTTCACGGGGTTTTAGTATTAAGCAAATTGTTCGAATGCAAGGAAGATATATCGTCTGGGATGGGAGATATACCTAGTAATTCGTAACCTAATATAACAAATCAAAAAAAACCATATAAAGAGGATTATCTTTCATATTAAATATAGAGTAATATAGCTATTAGAGATTGATTTTATTGACTAGATTCAAATTTCTTTAGTTAGTAACGCAGATATGGAAAACCTTGAATTTGAATTAAAACAAGACTGTTTAGATATATATGATAAATCTAGAAAAGAAATTGGCTATACTCCTCATAGGTTACTTTCAATGATAGATTCAAAAGGTGCCAAGTTGACCGTGATTGATATTATCAATGATACTGAACCAAGTAAAGCATTCTTTTACTATTTAAATAATGAACGGCTAGATTTAACGCTAGAACATTTTATTGTTGAAAACAAAAAGTATCATCAGATTGTAGGTGAACAAACGGTGAAAAATGCAAAGGAGAGATTAAGGAAGTATGGAGGTAAATAAATTGACTATATGTTTTTTAAAGGGCTCCAGAAGCAAGTAGAATGTACATTTTACCTACTTTCCTTCCTTTATATTTGATTCCAAAAACCCTTGTAAAATCCATCATAGTCGTCTATGAACTCCACAAAAGTACATCCTACAGATTTTAGGAAAAATCGTTTTCCATTTGTTGCTGCGGATGATTTTTGATGGTTGATATAGAATATATTGTTATTTAGTTCGGGATGCCTTTTATAATACCTTGCACGCTGCAACAAAAGCCATCGAATAAAAACCTCTTGTTCGTCTAGTCCCAGTCCGAATATCACCAAATCCTTTTCAAAGAAAAGCCGAATCCAAGTCTGATAACGACTGAGTTTTGTTTCCAAGTTTTTGTCTGGAAAATGATTTTTAGCCCGCTCCACCATTAACAGGTATTGATTAAGCCCGAGCTTTATGGATCTTTTATAGTTGACTTGGCCATGCATGTGCCAAATCGAAAATTGATTAAAAGGATCATCACGTTCATAATTTGAAAAGTATGTATCCCATGGATAAAAGTCAGTTAGTGCACGGAGTCCATTAATTCTATGCCGATACATCTCACAGTTCAATACCTTTTCAAGTACAAAGTCAAAGTTCGTGGTAAGAATTGGTGAATTTAGTTCTTGGATTCTTTCTATAATGACTTTATGATGCGGTTTTGGATTCCATTCAAGTTTATCTGCAAACTGATCCTGTAACGATTTTTTGAGTTTGCCTTCAGTTTGTAAATCCAAAATGTCATAAAATTCAGTAAGTGCTATGCCTGTTGGAATGAAATTTCGAGTTTTAATACTGAATTGATTATGTATTTCTAGGAGTAAACGTTCCCATGATGTTGAGTTCTTTTCTTCATTGTATCTGTTAATGCCGTTACCAATCAGAAAGCAGGCGTTACCACTGTATATTGAGTTAGTAAGAAGTTTAAGATTTCTGTTCATATTTGTGGCATGTTGCATGTAACATCAGAATAAAGTTAATGCACTAAAGCCATACTGTGACTTGTATGCTAATCTACCTGTTATTTAGTGGTTTATGTGATTAAAGATACAATTAGTATTGTACCATGCCTTCGTAATTAGAGGTTGATAAGAGTGACCAATGTCACCAATGACACAGAGCACTCTTGATTTTCCTTTAATTCGAAATGTCATACGAGACTTCAATTCAATACTTTAAAAATTGCTCGAATACAAGGAAGATATATCGCGTGGTTTCGGAGATATATTGAAAGGTTAAATATTATGAGAGGATTAGTTTGAAAGATTTGTGCCTCAGCGCCTAACTAAAATGAATATGTGTCCCAATTGCTATAAGCACTACAGCTTGATGTTAGTTTTGTCCTTTTAAAAGGCTCAGTTCGCATATTCATTTTAGTATTTGTTGGGCTCAGTTCTGTTTTGTTCTAAGTTCTTTAGGAAGTAGGTTGTCAATTTCTTGGTCATTAAAAGTCATTTCCTCATTTACATTTAGGGCTTTAGTAGCTTTCTTATATGCTTTTGAAATTGTTCGAGGAGAACCTTTATAAACGTTCAAGAGATCGTCCTGAAGTTCGTCTCTTCTTTTTCTTATTTGCTCAACACTTAAAATGTCAGAATGAATATCGGTTATTAGTGAAAGGTATCTTTCTCTAATGTCCCATAAGTTATTTGCAGCTACAGTATGCTTTTGGGCAATTTCTCCTAAGTCATAATCTTTTGTATAAGTGTTAAGACCAAACAACAATGCAGATAATATGGCGGCAACTATTCCAACAGGTTGATTTTCACCAAATACTGCTACCAATATTCCTGTGGTTGTAATTGCGGAAAGAGCAATTTGGATAATTTTAATCCACTTATGCCTCTCCCAAATGATCTCAGCACATTTCTCTTGTGTTTTATGAGTCCACACCACGCGACCATAACATTCTCTTATCTGGGATAGGAGTAACTTAACTTGGGAATTTTGTGCCATAGATTTCTCTCCATTTTGATTTGGCTGTGACCGAGTAGTCCACTTGGTTACTTATAGCCTCAAGACTGATATTATAACACCTTTTAGCTTTGTATTCAAACAAACCTTTACGGTACACGAATTGATTACTACCAAGTGCAAGCCAATATTTTTTTTCACTGTCGATGTTCGATAGATATTTAAAGAAGTCTCTACTCATCCAGTCATAATAGACTTCACCATTTGAAGCATACTCATAACTATCTAAAAAGTTGTTGACCAAAGTATCAATAAGCAGACCTCCCATTGGGGCATCCCATTTATATTTCCAAGCTCTCATCATTCTACACAAAGCTTTCATGTTACCATTAGTTCCGTTGTTTCTTGTGTTGACCGCTTTGATTTCAGGCCTAGGATTGGTTTTCTTCCAAGTTCCGCCAGCATTCGAGTCGGGGAAAGTGAAGCTCCCATCACTGTTTTCAAAGCATGGTACTAATTCGTAGTTAATACCATCAGTGAAGGGAATTTGAATAACTTGACCATCAGCTTTTAGAAAGGTTTTTGAATAGGTTTTTTCAATCGACTTTTTTACAGATTGTAGAAGTGCGGATTGCCCATTACCTATGTATTTATCATATTGACCTTTTAGAGATTGCGGCAACATAAACAACCAATCGACATCACTAGTAATTATATCTGTGTCTCTTCCATATGAACCGACATACAAACTGTTTCTTGTCTTGTTGTCAATGCCCCAAAAATCTAAATTCAACTGACGTGTCATTCGTTGATAACGATATCTAATTGTATCTACCGTGTCCTTATCAATGACAAGGTTCTTTTTGAATGTCTTAAAAACTTACTGACTTGAACGATTTAGTGCTTCAAGGAAAGGCTATGGAGGCCTTTGAAAAATATTATGATGAAAACGTCACAATGCAGGAAAATGAATCGCAACCCACAATTGGCAAAGAAGCCAATAGAAAAAGGGAAGAGGAGTTTTATAGCAATATCACAGAATTCAGAGGGGCACAGCCTCTTAAAGTCACAATAGGAGAAAACACCACTATGGTTGAGTGGCAATACGATTACACTCATAAAGAATGGGGAATTCGAAACTACAGCCAAGTATCTGTTCAAGAATGGAAGAATGGAAAAATCACGAAGGAAAAATTTTACTATAACAACTAAAAATCAAATCATGAAAAATAAAATATTCAATACATCAGAATCTTTAGCACCACTTGTAATAAGAATTATGCTTGGTCTAGTAATCTTTCCGCACGGAGCACAAAAATTACTTGGTTGGTTTGGCGGATATGGATTTTCTGGAACAATGGGTTTCTTTACAGACACTATGGGATTACCTTGGTTAGTAGGGTTTCTTGTAATCATACTTGAATCAATTGGTGCATTGGCACTAATTTCAGGATTTGCAACCCGAATAGTGGCTATTTGTTATTTAATTCTAGCTTTAGGGATAGTATTTACTTCTCATATTCAGCATGGTTTTTTCATGAACTGGTTTGGTAGCCAACAAGGTGAGGGTTATGAATACTTCTTACTTTGGATTGGTATGGCTGTTAGTCTTATCATAACTGGAGCAGGTAAATATTCAATTGATGGAATAATTATCTCAAAAAAGGCATTACCTAACGGTGTATAAAATCAATAGCTAGATTAAGAGTAATTTAAAGGTTGACTTAATTCATTAAAATAGTAGCGGCTTAAAATTGGAATATATTTAAGCCTTTACTATTTTTTTACTCATTGCTGTAATATTTATTTGATACAAGATACTAATCTATAAAATCAAATAAATGAAAAATCTATTTTTATTAATACTTTTTACAATTATAAATTCTGGATGTATGGAAAAATTTAACGGCTCATTTGATGCAGTGCTGATCAACTCGCGAAATCAAGAGCTACTATATCTTCAAAACAACAGGGTGCTTTATAGTTCTGGACAAACTCTAGCATACTTTGATAGAAACGACCTAATGAATAATATCGATCAAAAAATCGCTTCTATTGAAAATGAAAACATCTTTAATCTTCAAGGCCAGGTGATTGGCTCAGTACAAAATCAAGAATTAATAAATTCAAATGGACAAAAAATAATGACTGTAAAAGGAACCTCTCTTGAGAATCAAGTAAAAGTTGCCGCATATTTCTTCTTTATGTAACAGTAATAATAACAAAAACTCATTTTTATTTAAATGAAAAAATCTCGCTTCTGCTTCTTATTCTAATGATACAGAATATCGCAACTGCTCAGAACAATCATAATTCAGCATTACTAAAGGAAGATTTAACTATTTTTTGAAACATAGCCACCATTTTATCACCAAAACTTACATCTGAAAACCGATCCCGCATTGAGCAACTGATTGAGTTAAAAAAGGAGGAGTTTAATCGAAAAGTGTTTTCTTCACACAAGATTAAGTATTCTCGAATTTCATTTTATTTACTAAATCTTTGAAATATTCCGGACTCCAAATTTTTAAAACATCATCATCCTTAATAAACCTGACAACATCATCTCTAATACTACTAAAATCTACGGAATCAATCTTGTTATATAATAGTTCTGTTATTTGTTTTTCTGAAATACTCTTTTCTTGCCAGTCTTCTGTATCTACTGCTCTAGTTAGAAAATGAGTTACATCCAAAGGAATCCCTTTCTTTATATACCATTCTAGGTCATACCAATCTCTTCCTTTTACTCGGTTTTTCCACTTTCTAAATAGGAGTGCGTGCATTTTACCTGCAAACAAACTTGATTGAGTAAAACATTTCACGTAAAAAGAAAATGGACGAATTAATAACTTTTCTTCGGTATTGAAGTTTAATGAAGGTTGTAAATCTACTTCTATTTTTATTTTCAAAGTTTTATTAGAGCGTACTCCAGTTTCTTTCATTATATCTTCAAGCACAATTTCTTGCCATATCGTTTCTGCTTTTAGAAATGCAGAATCAATAGCTGTTTGGTTAGTCTTTTTCTTTTCTTTAATACTGACAGTTAGTCCTAAAGACGTGAATTCATCTAATACAGCGTTAAAGTATGGCTCAATTGAAAAATCAGAATCAGATTCAAGTAAAGAAAAGTCTAAATCTTCAGAATATCTGTCCAATCCATAAAATATTCGGAGAGCAGTTCCTCCATAAAATGCTGCTTTCTCAAAAAAGTTAGTTCTTGATAGAGCTGCTAATGTAATTTCTTGCATTATTTCTCTTAATGCTGATATTATTTCTTCTTCATTTTGAGGCTTATATTCTGCTATCCATTCTTTTATCATAACTCTACTAAGGTTTTAATGAGCATTTTTAAACTATTTTTTTTAGGAGCATCTTTAATCCAATATTCTATGATTTTTGTTTCTAACGTCCTTAGTTCCTCGGTATCCATACGAAGGTCTTCTATTAAAAATTCTTGTGTTTGCTTTATACTTCTAAGGTTTATTTTTGGTGTCAGTACAATTTTATCACACAAAGCTTTTTCCCGCGAAGCAATTAAAATTGTTTGCTTTGGTGAATATTCTACGTGTTTTATTCCATAGGAGTAATAAGGAGTTTTTAATTGATGGTAGCTAAACCGTCCAACTGGAGTTTTATATTGTTTTGAAGTTTTTGTGGTTACTGAACTTATTTCATATACTCTCTCGGGTATCATATTCCAATATGATAATGCCGATTCTAACGACACATAACTTGGTCCTCTAAGGTGATTTGCTATTAGAAATGGTTCTGGCTGTGGTAAATCTATGTTAGGTCCAATAATATATAACCCTCTTCTTAAAGAAATGAGCTCTTTGCTTTTAAGCAATTCACTAATCTTATCATTTGGACTTTGATAACCTCTAAGTAAGTCTAGAATTAAATGTCTAGATATAGGAGTTTCAGCGTGCTCCTTTATCATTGTTCTAAAATGCATATTGTCACATTTATATATGATAATCGGAAATATTCCGGTTAACTAGTTTAAATATAACAATGGAATGCAAAAAAACAACCACATAATCGGATATTTTCCGATTATGTGGTTAAATAATTACATTGTTATTTAAGTTGTATTCCGGACTTTAATGTTGCCCAATGATGCGCTAAACGAAGTTTACGTCAAGAAGTGGAAATTAGTAAAGACTAGAATCAAAACTAATATTGGAGTTTCGCTATTGATGTTGGAGCTCCTGTGTCAAGAATAAATTTATAAGTCTTGCCTTTAATATTTACATTATGGATGATTTTACCATTGATGTTTTCATAGGG
>CAYGNU010000052.1:0-14296 GCA_964351175.1 uncultured Roseivirgaceae bacterium
ATAGCATCTTTGAAATGTATGCTGATATCTCCCATATCCCAAAAGATCTTTTGAAGTTATACGAGGCTTGTACTACAGGAGGTAGCGATGTAGCCGTAGGTTCAAGATACATATCTGGTGTTAATGTAGTTAACTGGCCCATGGGCAGGGTAATTATGTCATACTTTGCTAGCATTTACGTAAGATTCATCACAGGTATGCCGGTTAATGATACTACTGCTGGTTTTGTTTGCTTTAAGCGTAAAGTACTGCAAACGATAGACTTGGAAAATATCAAGTTTATCGGCTACGCCTTTCAGATAGAAATGAAATTTACAGCACTGAAATTTGGTTTCAATATTAGCGAGGTGCCTATCGTTTTTACAGATCGTACTAGAGGTAAGTCTAAAATGTCTGGTTCAATATTCAAGGAAGCATTCTTTGGAGTGATTCAGATGAAAATTGACAGTCTTTTTAAGAAATATATCCCAGCATAACCATTCCATTTCGGTTAATTTATTAATAAGAAATATTAAATATTTTCATATTAGAGAAGTTGATATTCTTCAATTATTATAACAACTTGTTTTTCAGAAAGTTAATCTAAATTCAATTGATTAACATTAGGTGAATTCACCTAATAAATGAGTGCATTTTCCCCAATCAAGATACTTATTCCACAGATAAAGCTGCTTTTAATAAATGCTGTTTTTATTTACCATTGAGTAATATTAACTAGGCAATTAGAAGCGTATCTATTTTATGACAACCCTACTTCCAAAAACTGGTCATAATAATGTGACTCCATTTGAAGGCTTTGAGGCTAAAATTATAATGATTCTTCAAAATGAAAAAGACAGGGCGCGCTTATTGAGCTTGCCTAATCACAATGCCCGCTATGAATTTTTGATCAATCATTTTATAATGTCAGACATGGAAATCCGTCAGATCCGCTCTTTTATTTTACATTATGGATTAGAGTCATTCATGACATTATTTAATCATTACTTAAAACAAACATTAGACTCAGCGGGTCATTAACCTACAAAACCTTCCTTCTTATGTGAGCCGTCACAATAGGGTTTTTTGGCAGAATGACCACACCTGCACAAGGAAGCTCCTGATTCTTTCACTTCGGTAGATCCATCTTTATGAGTTATCTCTAATTCTCCACTAACTCTTAATGGGCCATTCTCAAATATTTGTATCTTAATTTTACTCATTGTCTCTTCTTGTTTTGGTCCTTCACTATTTAAATATGCACTTAGTGCACCTGAAGGACACTTATTGACTTGATTTATGATTTCTGAACTTAGTGCACCCGATGTATCAATCCACGGTTTTTCCTTTGGTTTGAAAACCTTTGGAAGTCCGTGAAAGCAGTTTTCCGAGTGTATGCATTTGCGTGGTTGCCATACAACAGTAACTTCTCCATTAGTATATTCTTTATGCGCTTCCATACATTTAAATTATAGCATTAATTTATACATTATTACTGGCATAGGCAATGGCTAGTCAAACTTGATACTCTTTATTGGTTTGATTCTGGCAATAATGGCCGTTGGTAAAGCTACTATTAAAGAAACAATTACAAAGGTGAGTAGATTAAGGGCTATAACTATATCCCAGTTCCAGCTAATGGGCACATAACTCATATAATAATCAGAAGGGTTTAAGCGAATTATTTGAAAATAGTACTGCAGTGCACAGATAGCTAAACCCAACACATTACCTAACAATAGACCTTTGACTATTAGTTGAATACCGCTATAGCTAAATATCCTACGAATGAGAGCATCCGTTCCTCCAAAGGATTTCAGCAAACCAATCATTTGCGTACGCTCCATTATTAAAATCAAGATAATAGAAATCATATTGACGCAAACAACAAAAAGAATTATCCCCAAAAAGATATTCACTTGGCGGCTGATCAAAAATAGCCATTCAAATACCTGAATATACTTATCACTTACCTTCTCCACATACAAGTCCAGTGGAATACTGGCATTCAAGGCTTCTTCTGCATCATCAACCTTATTTACATCATTCACAAATACTTCAAGACCTCCAGCCAATGAGTCTGGCCAGTCGTTTAACCTTTTTATTAAATCAATATCACCAATAATGAATTTGTTATCGTAATACTCAGAAAGGTTGGTCTCATATTTACCGACCACCGTTAACCTTCTCACCCGCGGAGGGTTTTGAAAAAAATGAACCAATATATCCTCATTGAGATCAATATTGAGCTTATCAGCAATAACCTTACTGATGACAACCTCTTTAGAATAATCTTTAGAATCAAAGTTTACAAACCTGCCTTCAACAATATTGGTGTCAAAGTTAGCGGTATCAAATCTACTACTCACTCCTTTGAAAACTACTCCAAGGACTTCATCTTCAGTCTTTATCAGTCCTGCTTTATGACTATACTCCTGCACATGCTTTACATAGGGAAAGTCCTCAGGATTGGTGAAAATGGCTGTATTCAAAGAAATTGGCACCTCTTCAAATGAATTATCAAGAGTGTATTTAGTAACCTGAAGGTGTGCGCTAAAACTATATATTTTGTCTCTTACGGTATCTTGGAAACCTCTAAGGATTAGAAATGAGACAATCATAGCACCCAAACCAACAGCAATGCTTCCGATAGCAATTTTATGAATAGTGGATGAAAAACTTTGTTCTTCATTATCAGCAATACGCTTGGCTATGAAATATGAAAGGTTCAACGGTTTTTATTAATTTTAGCGTGCTCCAAAGTAAAAGAAAACAAAAATGTAAAAAGTATTTTATCTCTTTCTTTTCCAATATTGTGGCACTGTAATACTAAATCGAATAAATAAATGAGACAATATTTTTTTCTCATCTTGATTATCTTCTCATCAAGCTGTCAGGCACAACCTCAACAAGAAAGTGAAACTGAAGAAACCATTAAGGTAGGAGCTGAGAATATCAATGAATATATTGATCTTCTCGAAGGACAAAGAGTGGCACTACTAGCTAATCATTCCTCTGTTGTTAATAAAAAACACTTAGTTGATACTCTATTATCATTAGACGTGAATATTGTTAAGGTATTTGCAGCTGAACACGGTTTTAGAGGAGACCTCCCTGATGGTGCAACTATAGACAATACAAAAGACCAAAAAACAGGTATACCAATTGTCTCCATGTATGGTGAAAATAAAACCCTTCCTGCAGGACTTTTGGAGGATGTAGATGTTCTTGTTTTTGACATTCAAGATGTTGGTATCAGATTTTACACCTATATCAGTGCCATGGCTTATGCCTTGAAATCATGCGCTGCCTCTGAGACACGATTCATAGTTTTAGATAGACCTAACCCCAACGGTATGTATGTGGATGGCCCTATGTTAGACTCTGCTTACTCCTCCTACATTGGCACCTTACCACTACCTATTGTACATGGATTAACCATTGGTGAATTGGCCAAAATGATTGAAGGAGAAGGTTGGGCAGGAGATAAAAAATGTGACTTAACAGTCATTCCAATAAAGAATTATGACCATACCATGCCTTACAGCTTACCCATTAAACCATCACCCAACCTACCTAATGACAAAGCCATCACACTTTACCCGTCACTAGCCTTATTTGAAGGCACTGCAATAAGTGTTGGTCGAGGTACTTACCAACCATTCTTACAATATGGTCACCCTCAGTTTACTGATTTGAAACATACTTTCACTCCGGTATCCATTCCAAACATGTCAGCAAAACCTCCATTGGAAAACCAGAAGTGTTATGGTTACTCTTTTGAGAATAAAGAAGTTAAACCGGAGTTTACTTTACGATACCTGCTAGAAGCCTATAACAAGTTTGAGGATAAAGAATCTTTCTTTCTTAAGACTAACTATTTCAATTTACTAGTCGCAAATGGCGACACAATGAAGCAAATCAAAGCTGGTATGAGTGAAGAGGAAATCAAGACCACTTGGCAACCAAAACTTACCGAGTACAAAACCATGAGAAAGAAGTACCTCCTTTATAAAGATTTTGAGTAGTAGTATGGCTAGTTTTGCTTGTATATACTATGCAAGATTTAAGAATCATTTATATGGGAACGCCAGAATTCGCAGTTCCCTCTTTGGAAATATTAGTTAATAACGGTTTCAATGTTGTAGCAGTGATAACGGCCCCTGACAAACCAAAGGGTCGTGGTCAGCAGCTAGCAACTTCTCCAGTTAAAGATTGCGCTGTAACGCACAATATACCAGTGCTGCAACCAAACAATTTAAAATCGCCAGACTTTATAGAAGAGCTTAAAAGCTACAATGCCAATCTGCAGATAGTAGTCGCCTTTAGAATGCTTCCAGAAATGGTTTGGGACATGCCGGAAATAGGGACATTCAATCTCCATGCTTCATTATTGCCGCAATATAGAGGCGCAGCACCTATAAATTGGGCGATTATCAATGGCGAAAAGGAAACTGGAGTTTCTACCTTTTTCCTGCAACATGAAATAGACACAGGCAAGATAATTTTTCAAGAGAAAGAGGCAATAAGAGAAGATGATACCGTTGGTGACCTTTATGCGAGATTAATGGCTAAGGGTGCTGAATTAGTATTAAAGACCGTGCAAGCTATTGCTGCTGAAGATTACCCTCAAGTAGATCAGAATGAAGATCAGGAATTAAAATCTGCTCCTAAAATCTTCAGAGAAACCTGTGAGATCAACTGGACCAAGCCAACGAATGAAGTTTATGACTTTGTAAGAGGGCTTTCACCCTACCCTGCCGCATGGTCCACCTTGAACGAAAAGAATTTAAAGATATACAAGGCCTCCAAAGGAAGTAAAAAGCCAAATGGGAAAAATCCTGGTGATTATGTTTCAGATGGCAAAACCTATTTGCATTTTGTAACTGCAGATGGTTTTTTAAACATAACTGAACTCCAAATAGAAGGCAAGAGACGCATGGGTATTGAGGAGTTTTTAAGAGGGAATAAGTTATCTGACTAACTCATTTTAGGAATTTTGGCTAATCCTGAAAGGATTAAATATGAATAACAAAATGACAAAGGCCTATCAACTCTGAAAGAGTTGAATAGCAAATGATAAAATATGAGTACCTATACCCAATTGATTTATCAAATTGTCTTTTCAACAAAAGATAGACGGCCTGCGCTCACTAAAGCTAACAGAGATACCCTTTATAAGTATATTTCGGGATTACTGGAAAATAAGAAATGTCACTTATACAGGATTAATGGTATTGAAGATCACATTCATATTATAACACATATTCATCCAACAATTTCAATATCAAGTTTAGTAAAAGACATAAAGCTGGCAAGTTCCCTTTTCATCAAAGAGCAAAAGCTATTCGCGAAATTTGAAGGCTGGCAGGAAGGATACGGTGCCTTCACCTATTCTGTAAAGGAAAAGGATCGAATAATTGAATATGTCAAAAACCAGGAAGAACATCATTCGAAGAGATCATTTTTAGATGAATACAAACAATTACTCGCTAATCATGAAATCGTATTTGATGAAAAATATTTGTTATAAATTTCAACCCATTCAGGGTTGACCAAAAATATTTTAATTTACTATTAATTTTGAATCCCTTCAGGATTCTAAGGATTTTTAGGGATTTCAAAAGTAAAATCTTAAATCGAAATTAGGTTTCAGCATGACAAAATAAGGCTTATGAAAATTTCAATGATAGCGGCTGTAGCCGAAAACAACGTAATTGGTAAAGACAATGACCTAGTATGGAGGCTTCCGGATGATATGAAATTCTTCATGCAAAAAACCTCTGGTCACCATGTGATTATGGGACGTAAAAATTTCGAATCGCTACCTCCAAAATTTAGCCCATTACCAAACAGAACTAACATAGTAATAACAAGACAAGAAGATCTGTTCATTGATGGTGCACATGTAGTACATTCGTTGGATGACGCCCTTCAAATTGCAAGAGATGGCCGTGAAGAAGAGGCTTTTGTTATCGGTGGTGGAGAGATTTACAAGATGGGGTTAGCAGTAGCTGACATCATGTATCTTACGGAGATAAAAGAGTCATTTGATGGAGATGCCTTTTTCCCGGAATTTGATAGATCACAATGGGTTGAGATAGAACGGATCAACCATCCTACCGATGAAAAACACAAATATGAATTTGACTTTGTAACCTACAAGCATAAATAGCCAATGGAAAAGCCACTCACTAAAGAATTTGAAGTAAAGTGGGCCGATATAGACGCAAATAGACATATGCGCCATTCAGCTTATAATGACTACGCAGCCCACATGCGCGTGAAAATTCTTGAACAAGCTGGCCTGACCATGAAGGTGTTCGAGTCATTAAAAATGGGGCCTATACTTTTTAGGGAAGAGACTAAATTCTATCGAGAAGTAGGGATGGAAGGCACCATTAAAATGACCGTGGCTTTATCTAAATCGAGATCAGACGCCAGCAGATGGTCATTTATCCATGAAATGTATAGACCAGATGGAATTAAGGCCGCAACCATAGAAGTTGACGGTGCCTGGTTAGACATAGTGAGCAGAAAACTATATATGCCTTCTCAAGAAATAGCAGAACAATTTTTAGCGATGCCAAAAACAGAAAACTTTATACTTGAACCTTCAAAATGAAACTAAAAAATAAGGTAGTATGGATTACTGGTGCTTCTTCGGGAATAGGAGAAGCATTAGTTTATGCTCTTGCAAATCAAGGGGCCAAACTTATTATTTCGGCTAGAAGAAAAACTGAACTTGAACGCGTAAAAAGCTCATGCCCCGCTGAAGCGCAAAAACATATTGAGCTGTTGCCTTTAGATTTAGCAGAGTCCGATTCGTTAAAACTTATTACCGAAGCAGCCATTAAGATTTACGGTCAGGTTGACCTCCTAATTAACAATGGTGGTGTTAGCCAGCGTTCTTTGGCTATCAATACTGATACTGAAGTGGATAGAACAATTATGGAAATCAACTATTTCGGCACCGTGGCGATTACAAAATACCTACTACCCCATTTCATTGAAAGAAAACAAGGTCATATTGCTGTAGTCTCCAGCCTAGTAGGGAAATTTGGTTCACCTTACCGCTCTGGTTATGCTGCCTCAAAACATGCACTTCATGGTTTCTTTGATTCACTGCGTGCCGAGCTTTACAAAGACAATATCAAAGTGACCATGGTATGTCCAGGTTTTATCAAGACCGATGTTTCTGTTAATGCCCTTACTGAAAATGGCGAAAAACTCAACCAAATGGACAATGCCCAAGCCAATGGTATGTCCGCAGATGTGTTTGCCAAAAAGATGATTAGCGCCATCGAACATGAAAGAAATGAAGTGTATATAGGTGGAAAAGAAATATATGCCACATATCTTAAAAGACTTTTTCCGAATATCTTTGCAAAGATTTTAAGAAAAGCTAAAGTGAGGTAGTTTATCTACTCCCCCTTTACTCTGTTATACATTTTATTTGGCGGAACTAGGAATATTGAAAAGCTAATATAGGGTGTTGGATCGGCATTAATTTTCATCAAAGCGTCCATTCTTCTATCACCTGGTTCTGATATAAATAGATTGATAGGAAACCGATAGCCAGCAGTAACACCAAACCATAACCAATCATGGATTTCTCTCTCATAGGTTAAAGTAGCTCTAATTGATGATCTTCTAAACTCTAAAACTTTAAAGCTGTCAATCAAACTATCCTGTAAGTTATAGCTAGCACCTTGAAGTTCAATAGAGCTTATAATATGATTTGAAAGATTTGGTGAATATCTCAACTTAGCACTTTTGGGTAACAATAACTCATAACCCCATTGAGTTGAAAAATCATTATTAAAAAGAAGAACAGGGTAAACAGCAGGTTCACCAAAATCATAACCAAAAGACAGGCCGTAACCAAATTGCTTATTAGGGTCTAATTGTTTGCCATATATACTTGCTACCGACCATTTTAATTGCTCGATAATATTTCCAAATCCAAGCTTATCGCTATTCAAAGAACTATTGAAGTAAACATAAACAAACCTGTCAGCATCAATTGTATGCTGCATGTAAGCGCTAAAACTGATTCTTTTTAAGGATTTGTCATCGAAGCGAGTAAACAAAGGATAAGTCTCATCAGACTGTTGACTGAATTTGAACTGCTCATGCCTATAGCCAAAACCACCGATAATGTTGGTGCGTTCTTTTAAAATAATTGGAAACTTAATTTTGGCTTCTCTTATTAGATTTTGGGATACTTTAGCACTGGCATCACCGACTAAATCAGAAGTTGGTATTATATCGAAATCACTTAGCATCTCAGTTTCATAAACCAGAAATTTTGGACGAGGTTTATACCTGTTGGCATCAACAGCCATTGAGTCTTCAATTGGGTTAGTTATCCCCGCATCCAATTGACCATAAGATGGATGATAAAGCCCAAAACCTAAAAAAATGATGACTATGAGAGAATGTCTGAATAAAGGCAAAATATAAACGAGTTAGCGGGGCATAATTTAACAAATTCTATCTTCATCTGAAATGAAATAACAACGCTAAAGTAATTTGTTCCTTGTGTGACATAAAGTTTTTTAAAGTTGGCTTTTATCAAGTTATTTATACATTCTATGTTCGTTTAAATAATACCACTTTATTCCTTTCCTTAGAGAAGTGCCGGCTGATCGCCAATTTGATAATTTACTGTTGAAAGAATTATAAAAGGCATATACCTGTTTTTTTATGTATTAATTGCCTCTACATTCTCTAGCCCAAAGTTCCCTCGTTGCATTGTGTTATTTGGCATACTTGAACATGTTATTTTTCAAATACGTTAAAGAAAGACGGGCTGTATTACTCAAAAAAAGTGGTAGTTCATACCTTAGCTTCATATATTAACTCTTGCGATAACTTCATTAAAAACCTCACAAATTTACAATGAAAAAACATCTACTGCTTATTGCTCTTCTATTTGTTTTTAGTACGTCACTGGCTCAAAGCCCAAGCCAAATATCAGGTAAAGTATCTTTCGTAATCAAAAATGCGGGGTTCAATGTAGAAGGTAGTTTTAGCGGACTTCAAGGCAGTATAAATTTGAATCTTCTCAATTCAAAAAATGCCAAAATAAATGTAAGTCTTGATCCTAGAACAATAGATACGGGAATTGGTCTAAGAGATAAACATTTGAAAAAAGCAGAATATTTCGATATAGAACAATTCCCAATAATAAAAATGGAATCTTCTTCCATCACTAAAAATAACAATCAGTTTGAAGGTGTTTTTGTTTTGACCATGAAGGGTAAATCAAAGGAGTTGACTATACCCTTCAGTGTTACAAAAGAGGACAAAACACTTCATTTCGAAGCGAGCTTCGAAATCGATAGACAAGATTTCAACATTGGAGGCAGTAGTTTTTTTATGTCGGATAACGTGAAAATAGATGTAGAACTGGCGATTGATCAAATTTGAGATTAATAACTTGCGCCATTCTGGGAGCATTCATTTTATTATTTATGGTCTTATTTTAAAACATAACTCCTATTTTTATATTTCAACTTCAATTAAAAGATAACATAAGATGAGCGACAGCCACAAGCTTCTTCTGGAAGGAAATATGAAATGGGTAGAGAATACAAAAAAATTCAACCCTGATTTCTTTACAAAACTTTCGAAATCTCAGAAACCTGAATTTCTATGGATAGGATGTTCCGACAGCCGTGTACCTGCTACTGAAATCACTAATACTCTGCCTGGCTCTATTTTCGTACAGCGAAATATTGCCAATATGGTAGTGCATACCGACTCTAATCTTTTAAGTGTGGTTAATTATGCTGTAAAGGTTCTGAGGGTAAAGCATATCATAGTTTGCGGTCACTATGGATGTGGAGGTGTATTAGCTGCCATGAGTAATAAAAACTTTGGGTTTCTTGATAACTGGTTATTACATATTAAAGACTCTTATCGCTATCACCAAGAAGAGCTTGACGCTATTAAAGATGAAGAAGAGCGTGGCGAACGTTATGTTGAGTTAAATATATTAGAGCAAGTGAGAAATCTTGCGAAGGTATCCTTTATTCAAGAAGAGTGGGAAAATGGTGATTTTCCTATCATTCATGGTTGGGTGTATAGCCTAAAAGATGGGTTGATAAAAGATTTAGGTTATACCTTAAATTCTGCAGACAAGCTAGATTCAGTGTATCAATATCAACCTAATGCCTAGAGTTAAATAATCTTACAATGAGCCAGCTAATTGCTGGCTTTTTTGTTTTCAAGGAATCAGAATATTGGATTAAATCACTAGCTTCGATTATGACAATACTTGAAGCGCTGTTACTAGTTGGCACTGGAATGATTGCCAGCTTTCTTAATGTTACCTCTGGAGGTGGTTCTTTGGTTTCACTGCCTGTTCTTATTTTTATGGGCCTTCCCTCTCCCATAGCTAATGCATCTAACAGATTAGGAATTATCGGCCAAAATATTTTTGCCGTAGCCGGTTTCAAATCAAAAGGTATTCATGCCTTTCCTTATAGCCTTTATATTGCTTTGTCTGCCTTCGTTGGCGCTATTATTGGCGCTAAGATATCAGTCGATCTGGATGATGCCTTATTCAATAGAATCATTGCTATTATCATGATAGCTGTAGTATTACTCACCGTATTTAAGCCTATCAAAACAGAAGTGGTATTGAAGGAAAAGACTGATAGAAAATCCACAATGATTGGTATTTTCACATTCTTCTTCATAGGCATATATGGAGGTTTTATTCAGGCTGGTGTGGGGTTTTTAATGATTGCTGCATTAACAAGCATCAATGGTTTTAGCCTTGTGAAAACAAACAGTGCTAAGGTTTTTGTTGCCTTAATATATACACTGTCTGCGGTAGCTGTTTTTATATATGAAGATGCTATAAACTGGTCTTATGGTTTGACTTTAGCACTAGGCAATGCCATAGGCGGGTGGTTAACAAGCCGCTGGTCAGTAAAAAAAGGAGATAAATGGATCAAAAGAATTTTAGTTGTTACAGTAACTGGTTTAGCAATTAAACTATGGTTTTTTTAATATCATTTTTACGTACTAAAATGTGCTATTAATTAGAAATATTTGCTATTTTTAATGTACATCTAAAAGTTGCAGAATGGAAAATTCCATAAGCATTAATGCTATCCAAATAAAAAACAAACCCTTCCTTAAATTTGATTTTCCAAAATACTTAGATCTTAAAATTGCCGAAGATGCAATAAGTAACTGGAAAAAGGAATTGTCACAATTGCCAGATAATCAAAAGATTGACTTAATTTTCAACTGTCTAGATATGTCAGGATTTGAAACAGATGCAAGAAAATTATGGCAAAACACCTTAAAAGAACATAAACCACAAACAGGCAATATCTGGGTTGTTTGTGAGAATCTTTTCATTCTAGGTACTGCTAAAACAATGGGGATATTATCTGGGTACCAAATCAAAGTCACAAGGTCAATCGATAAAGTAGGGGAAAGTTAAAATAATGGATTTTAACACTCCATTAACTTATCCGTTAGACCCGACTACATAATTACCCTTTCTTTTCTTGTTGGTTCTTGTTAATTTTTCGATTACAATAACCTTAGAATCATTATGAAAAAAATAATTGCATTTTGCTTATTTATTTGTGTTAGTATATCTGCTTTTGCACAAGGCGCACTGACTTATCAGGAGCCCCCTACCGAAATAAAAGAGTTAGTTGACGTACCATTAGCTCCGTATGTTAGGATAGATAGTAAGGCTCAAAATATGGTCCTTATTTATAGAGATGCTTTTAAGACAATAGCCGAATTGTCAGAAACAGAACTACGGCTTGGCGGATTGAGAATCAACCCTAAGACCAATATTGGAAGCAGAACAACTTTTTACAATAATCTAGAAGTTAAAAAAGCATATGATAAGACCAGCAAACAAGTCACTGGCCTACCGCAAAATCCAAGATTAGCAAATTTTCAATGGTCTCCTGACGAGACAAAAATGAGTTTCACCCACACCACTTCTGATGGTGTTGAAGGTTGGATATTAAATGTCGAAACTGGTAAAGCTCAAAAGATAACAGAAGCTGAAATTAATGCCAACATGGGTGATGCTTTGGCATGGTTTTCTGATAGTAAGAGTTTATTGGTGAAGTTTTTACCCAAAGAGAGAAAACCATTAATCATTGGTTCTGAAGCTGTTCCTCAAGGGCCTACCGTATCAGTTAGTAGTGGTGCAAAAGCACAAAATAGAACCTATCAAGATCTTCTTAAAAACCCTAATGACGAGCAGAACTTTGAGCAGCTGGCACTCTCCACCATTAAAAAAGTAAACCTTAATGGTGAAGTATCTGAATTCCTACCCACAGCAATGTTTACTGACATTTCCTTTTCACCGGATGGTGAATATGTAATGATCAGTAAAATCAAAAAGCCTTTCTCCTACCTTGTTACCTACAGTAGATTTCCTGAAGAATCTAATATTTATAACAACAGTGGAAGTTTCGTGAAAAACGTTCTTGATGTGCCTTTAATTGAGGTGATGCCACAAGGTTTTATGGCCACAAGAGAAGGAAGAAGGTCTATGCAATGGAGAGATGATGAACCGGCTACATTAGTATGGGCAGAGGCTTTAGATGGTGGAGATCCTGAAAAAGAAGTAGAATATAGAGATGAGGTCTTTCAATTAAAAGCTCCTTTTAATGGAAAGGCAAACTCATTAATGAAAACTATAGGACGATACCGAGGTATTGAATGGGGCGATGAGAATCATGCTATTGCTTATGATTACTGGTGGAATACAAGAAACTCTAAAGTATATCTTTTCAATCCAAGTAATAACAGCAAAAAACCTATAGTTATCACTGATAGAAACTATCAGGATAATTATAGCAATCCGGGAGATTTTGTAACTAAAAAGAATAAATACAATAAATACACACTAAGTATTGTAGATGATAATGCATTTCTAATGGGTGAAGGCTATTCCGAAAAAGGACAATTTCCTTTTGTTGATAAGATGAATCTAAAAACTCAAAAGACAAGCAGGGTATATCAATCGGCATATACTGATAAACTTGAAAACTTATATTCATCACTAGATATGGCATCAGGCGATATCTTAGTTAGAATTGAATCCCAATCGGAATACCCAAATTACTACAAGAGAAACATTTACAAAGATGAGCTAACGCCAATGACCTTCTTTGAGAATCCTTTTAAGGCGCTGCAAGGAGTACATAAGGCGGTGGTGAATTATAAAAGAGAAGATGGTTTGGATTTAAATGGCACTTTGTATCTACCTGCCGATTATGATTTAGAAAAGAAAGAAAAACTACCCATGATCCTGTGGGCATATCCTCGAGAATATAAAGACAAGCAAAGTGCAGGACAAACCACATCTAATCCTAACGAGTTTATCTTCCCTTATTACGGATCGCCCATTTACTGGGTAACACGAGGCTATGCAGTATTAGATGATGCGGCATTTCCTATAGTAGGCGAAGGTGATAAAGAACCTAATGACTCTTTCAGAGAACAATTGGTATCAAATGCCAAAGCCGCTATTGATGCTATAGATAAAATGGGATATATCGACAGAAATAGAGTTGGTGTAGGAGGGCATTCTTATGGCGCATTTATGGTAGCCAACCTTCTTACTCATTCAGATTTATTTGCAGCAGGTATAGCCAGAAGCGGTGCCTACAATAGAACTTTAACTCCTTTTGGTTTCCAAAGTGAAGAAAGATCTTATTGGGATTCACCTGAAACTTATTATACCATGTCACCATTCATGCATGCAGATAAAATGAAACACCCTTTGCTACTAGTTCATGGTGAAGCTGATAATAACTCAGGAACATACCCCATGCAAAGTGAAAGGTATTTCAATGCACTCAAAGGTTTAGGAGCAACAGCAAGATTGGTAATGTTACCTAAGGAGAGTCATGGTTATCGTGCTAAAGAAAGCATCATGCATCTCCTATGGGAACAAGATCAGTGGCTAGAGACATATGTTAAAAACAAAGTTTCTATGGAAGGTGAAGTTGTTCCTTCAAAATAGACTAAATGCTTTTCAAGCTGATAAATATCAGTTTGAAAAGCTTCATTAGTCATAAAGCTTCTTGATCTAAGAGGCCACATTTGAATAAAAAGAAAGGCCATGAAAACGATAATAGAATTTGTAGAAACCGACAGAAAAGTAGGTTTGGAGAACAAAGTAAATGAAGAAGTAGCAAAATTGGCAGAGCGATATGAGTGGATTACCGCAGTTTATGTCTATTTGAAAAAAGATAATGCGAACGTAGACAAATGCTATTGCGAAATGGAAATTAGGATACCTGGAAATCCAATT
>CAYGNU010000053.1:0-14249 GCA_964351175.1 uncultured Roseivirgaceae bacterium
ATATAATGAGGTCACTCATGCTATTTAATTTTTTCAATAATCAAGTTATGATTGGTATAAATGCAGATATCAGCAGCAATATTTAAGCTTTCTCTTACAATATCCTCTGCTGACAGATTGCTAGCGTGTTTTTTTAGTGCCAAAGCTGCAGACTGCGCATACATAGACCCTGAGCCAATTGCGGCAATTTGATTATCAGGCTCAAGTACATCTCCCGTTCCTGATACAACTAATATTTCATCTTTATCTGCCGTAATAAGCATAGCTTCTAACTTTCTCAAATATCGGTCAGTACGCCAGTCTTTGGCCAACTCGATAGCAGCACGTTTCATACTTCCTCCATAGGCTTTGAGTTTCTCATCAAATCGCTCTAATAATGTAAAGGCATCTGCCGTAGAACCCGCAAAACCGGTTACAATTTTTCCATCAAGAAGCTTTCTAATTTTTTTTACATTGCTTTTGGCTATCGTGTTACCCATAGTGGCTTGCCCATCTGCGCCAATGGCCACTTCTCCATTATGGATTACTGCCAATACCGTTGTTGATCTTATTTTAGTCATTTCAATTTCTTTATAAATAACAAAAGAGGCAGTCTCAAAAGCGACCCGTCATTGCGAACGTAGTGTGGCAATCCAATAGTAGTGACTTCAAACAAGCCAAAGATTGCTTCGTTTCCTCGCAAAGACGCTATTTCATTGCTTTTGAGATAGCCTCTTTTGTTTATCAGTTTCTATTCTTATACTAATATTCTAACTGGATTTTCTAATAATCCTTTTAATGTCTGTAAGAAGGCCGCTCCTAGCGCTCCATCTACAACTCTGTGATCACAAGACAATGTAACCTTCATTGTATTTCCTGGTACAACCTGACCATTTTTAACCACTGGAGTTTGTTTGATACCACCAACAGCCAAAATACAAGAGTCCGGTGGATTAACAATAGCTGTAAATTCTTCAACACCAAACATTCCCAAATTAGAAATAGTAAAGGTGTTTCCTTCCCAATCGCTTGGCTGGAGTTGTTTTTTTGTAGCCTTACCAGCTAAGTCTTTTACTTCTGTAGAAATGTGACTTAACGATTTATTATCAGCGAATCTGATAACAGGCACTAAAAGTCCTTCATCAACGGCCACTGCTACACCAATATGAATATGCTTGTTGTATCTTACTTTATCTCCTAACCAAGAGGAGTTAATTTTTGGATGTTGTCTTAATGAAGCAGCAACAGCCTTAATAACAAGATCATTAAAGCTGATTTTGACAGGAGCAACCTCATTCATGGACTTTCTTGCCTCGATAGCATTGTCCATATCTATTTCCATAGTTATGTAGAAATGCGGTGCAGTGAACTTGCTCTCTGCCAATCGCTTAGCAATAGTCTTTCTCATTTGAGAAACCGCAACTTCTTCGTAAGACTCTTCTCCTACTACAGAAGGCAACACTACGGGTGCTTGACCATCTGAAGAAGATGAGGATGTTGTTTGTGCAGCAGAAGGTTTAAATTCCTCCACATCGCGTTTAACAATTCTACCAAAGTCTCCACTTCCTTTTATTTGACTAATGTCATATCCCTTTTCATCAGCCATCTTTTTAGCCAATGGAGAAGCCTTTATTCTACCGTTATCTGTGGTTGAAGATTGACCATTAGTTTGTGGCTTAGGTGCTTCTTGAGCCGGGGCTGGTGTAGCTGCCGGTGTGGAAGTTGCCACTTCAGTCGCTGGTTCTTCACTGGCACTCGACTTAGCACTTTGCGCTTTTAACAAAGTCTCATAGTCAGCTCCTTTCTCACCAACAACAGCAATTACGCCATCAACTTCTACTGAACTACCAGCTTCAACTCCGATATACAATAAAGTACCATCTTCATAAGCTTCAAGTTCCATAGTGGCCTTATCTGTTTCTACCTCGGCCAATATATCTCCAGAAGATATCTTGTCTCCTACTTTTTTCAACCAAGAAGCGATTGTTCCTTCAGTCATAGTGTCACTCATTTTAGGCATGGTGATCACTTGAGCATTTATATTAGATGTGTCTATTGCTTCGACTGCTGGTGCAGAAGAAGATGAACTGGCGGGAGCCTCCTCTTTCTTTGCAGGGGCGCTATCTCCTTTTAGTAGCTCACTTATATCTTCTCCTTTTTTCCCTATAATCGCAATTACACCATCAACAGGCACTGATTCCTTCTCCTTTATGCCAATATGAAGCAATACGCCATCTTCATATGACTCCAATTCCATGGTAGCCTTATCTGTCTCTACCTCTGCCAAAATATCCCCAGATTTAATTTCATCCCCTTCTTTCACCAACCATGAGGCAATAACACCTTCTTCCATGGTATCACTCATCTTGGGCATTCTTATTACTTCGGCCATAATCTTTAGTTCTTAATTAAGCTGTCAAAAATAGGTGTTAAAAGACTTTATTCAAATAAAAACAAAGTCATTATTATAATTTATAAACTAACATTAATAACTACAAACTCAAGGTTTGTTTCATTGGTAGTTGTTAAATAACTATATCTCATTCCCAATGAAATCAAAGTAGGGAATCTTAGTACGTTGAAATCTACTAAAAGCTCTACACCTATCGATTGATAATCTTGGGTATTACTGTTAAAATAAACAATAGGATTATCTTCGAGATACTCTACAAAATAATTTTTTCCTATCCCTCGACCAAAGTCCATAAATCCGTTAGCCCTTATTCTTTGTATATTAACAAAAGGGCCCAAAGCAATATCCGGATAAATCAGTGGAAAAGTGTAATTGATTGAAAATGATGCAAATTCATCATGCAAAGGGTAACTATAACCCCTAGGTTTATTAATTCTATTTCTGAAATAATAAAGGTTTGAAGAGAGATCGTCCAACCTGGACTGATATCCATATCTAAAATTTAGAACATGGTGCTTAAATATATTCTTATTGATCAACTGCAATGGAGATGGAAAATAAGCTGCCATTCTTAATGCAAACAGACTTCCCTCAAAATCACTACCGTAGGCTGATTTGTATGATTCTATAACCAGAGACTGCCCCCATTGACTAAGGATATCTCTTGTACTCCTTTTGAATAGATTACTATAGATTATTGAAAACTTATTATAAAACAATTTTCCATTGTTCTGTGTATCTCTGAAGAAAAACGCCAAGGTATCATTGATTGGTGCAAGACGACTAGAGCCTAATACACTGTTTTCGAAATCATAAACATCGGTGTAACCAACTCCCGCAGAAAAGTTTAGCTGTTTACTATATTTCGATTTTGTTAAAAGAAAAGGCACTGTTAGCTCACCAAGAGCTCCCTCTTCTTTCCAATCAAAAATAACATCTTCACCATTTATAGTTCCTTCATCTGAAGTCCTATTTCCTTTTTGTATTTCCAAATCAAATATTGGGTAAAGACCTTGGTAGCTTAATTTTGCAGATGCATATCCTGTCTCCTCTTCGATATCATAGGCATAGCCTACAGACATTTTTGTTGTGCTTAGCACATCCTGCGAATATATCCCCGCCTGTAAATTATTAACATCCGTAGAGGCAAAAGGGCCCCAACTATGAATATTGATGGCATGTCCAAGTTTACTATACTTTTTTGATTGATATTGGTTATTAGGAACATTACTCAAAATATCTGGATGCCCTTCTTGCTCCACTATTTCATCATAGTATCTAACATTTCTATCCACCACATTTTGCAAGGGCGTCCATGAATTAGGGCTAAGTTCTATTTTAACAATATCCAACCCATTAACTGTATGCTCATTATAAATCAATTCACTACCATCTACAGAAAGATTGGGGTTGTAGGCTCCAAACTTACTCTTAGTTATCTGGAACTTACTTTTAGAATTGAGTTCCATGGCATAAATGTTATCTATACCATTGAAAGGTGAATTATAAAATAGGTATTTATCTGTGAGAACAGGGTAACCAATATTCTCATTGCTCTCTTCAATTAAAATAGTCTCCGCTCCAGTTTCTGCATTTAAACTAATTACTGACTTACCATTTTCGGTAATTTTTATCATTACTACTTCATTACCATCGGTACTATAGCTTGGCATTCCATATTGAGCATCAGTATTATTACTAAACTTCTTGATTACATTTCCAGAAATGGCATCCAAAATCACAATTGAGTTCTTATTTTCCAAATCATTTTCTATGGTAACGATCCTATAGCCATCTGGAGAAATACCAGCCCCTGCGTATCTCGTCTTTTTTGTTATCCGCCTTAAGTCACCAGTTGCAAAATCGTAAGACTTAATTACAGAATAGGTCTTGGCACGCCAGCGAGGGTCAAACTCATATTCATTCCAATATACTTTGAACTGTGTAGACGTCAACATGCCAGTATTATTATTTACACCTGTCACCACACGATCTATTTGATCACCATTGGCATCATACCTCACCAACTGACCAATATCTCCAAGCCCCGTTTTGTAAATTACAATGGATCCATCCTCCAATGTTTGTGGAAAAGCGTATTCAGTAAAGACTTCATTCTCTCTCTTATTAATGATTTTAAATTGAGTAGGCTCTAAATCAGCAATTTGATTTGTCCATGTATTCTCCATATCATCCATCATCATATTGAAGTTATTTACAACATAACTTCCTGTATGCTTCTTCATAGCATTTGAGAATGTAAATGGGATAATTGGAGTATTAAAAGCACTCTGAGCAATATCATTCCATATTTCTGGATTCTTGGTTCGCTTCCTTAAATGGGCGGTAAAATAATAGCCTAGTTTGTAGTGATCAGGAATATAGTCTTTAAAGGATTGAAGGTGCTGCTTGTTGTAGTTGAATCTCCTTCCAGAAAGCAAGTTAGTTCTAAATACTCTGTCAAAGGAGGGGATTCTCCCACGACCACTATTTGTCATTACGGTTTCCATCAGTGTTGCATCACCTTCCCAAAACCATCTCGGGGCTGCAGCAAAGGCCATACCTGCCTGAGTATTTTCGCCAAACAAAATTGAAAAAGCCTTATTTAAACCAGTCTTACTCCTTTGAAATTGAACAATATGCCTGTACTCATGGATCGCTAAAAGATCCAACCATTTGTTAGTTCCTGCAAAATTATAGTCTTGTGGGGGCATGGTATAAAATTCTGACCTACGGGGTCCGAGTGTCACAAAGCCGTTTGAAACCGAGTTGTTGGTCTGAAGGATAATTGAAATCCTCTTTGGTATCTTCTTGCCCATTGTGTTGGTTTCAGGCTCTTTAATATGCTCAAGGGTATTGGCTACCTGATTGGCAGACACCTCATAACCTTCTGGAAATATGATCTTAAAACCTGGAGTTTTTATTTGCTTCCATTTAATTGAAGCAGGGTTATTACTCAAAACCTCCTGTGCAAGTGTATGGTAATTTATGGCCGCAAAAAGAAAGAAAAACAGCGCATATTTTAATTTTGTCATATATTCAATCGCAAACCTCTAAAATAGGTTTTAAATGAGAGTGTGAGCTATATATCTTAAAAAAAATAACGCCTTAATAGCATCTAAATTCTAGAAAATAAGAAACATTAGGATAACTACAATAAGCAAAACTGCCACCGCTCGATACCAGATATTGAATGTGGCAAATTCATACTCGCAGATTGGACATACTTTGGCACATTGGTCAATTTCCATGGCACATGACGGGCATTCCTTCTTTTTCATGCTTTGAATATAATGCTAGAGGATGAAATAATGAACTAATTCCAATGTCATTTTCCCATTTTTAGCAGTTAATTTCTTTATTTCGCAAGCGTGATCATACAAAAAGAAGTATCTCTAAAATTTCTAAATACTTTTGGATTAGACTCCAATGCGGCTCTTTATACTGAAGCAAGTTCTGTTGATGAGCTTCAAGAGACACTAGCTTCCGACTATTTCAAAAAGAACGAGGTCTTAATTCTTGGCGGTGGTAGTAATATACTATTGACCCGCAATTTTGAAGGGCTAGTCATAAGAAATAATATCAAGGGTATTGAAATTATCACTCAAGATGATAATGAAATTTTAGTCAAAGTTGGAGGTGGAGAAAACTGGCATCAATTTGTTGAGTATTCCATAAAAAACAATTGGGGAGGTATTGAAAATTTATCACTTATTCCTGGAACAGTTGGAGCAGCGCCAATGCAGAATATTGGAGCTTATGGCATTGAAGTTAAAGAAGTATTTGAGTCATTAACTGCAATAAATTTACAAAATGGTGAAATGCGTACCTTTCATAAAGATGACTGTAAATTTGGCTACCGAGAAAGTATATTTAAGTTAGAAGCTAAAGGACAGTATTTTATCGCGGATGTCACTTTTAGACTAACAAAGACTAATCACCAAATCAACACCTCCTACGGAGCAATAAAAGATGTTTTGAATGAAAGAAATATTACCAATCCGTCTATCAAAGATGTTAGTGATGCAGTAATCAGCATAAGACAAAGTAAGCTTCCCGATCCTAAGAAAATAGGGAATTCTGGTAGTTTCTTTAAAAATCCAACCATTGACAAAATTGATTATGAAGGGTTGAAAATTGAGTTTCCTCATATACCCGGTTATGTGGTTTCTGACAATGAGATAAAGGTGCCAGCCGGCTGGCTTATAGAGCAATGTGGATGGAAAGGATTAAAAAGGGGAGAAATTGGCGTTCATAAAAATCAGGCCCTAGTATTGGTTAATTATGGAGGTGGTAATGGCAGCGATATTGCTTCTCTATCTCAAGAAATACAACAGTCTGTGATTGATAAGTTTGGAATTGAATTAACCCCTGAGGTGAATTTTATTTAAAATTCTTAAATCATGTGGGTGACATTCTGTAATTGACCTGAATAGCGCTCTACCTCCACCCCGAACTTCGAAAGAAAATCAAGACCTTCATCACTTTCTATTCCTTTATATTCTGCATAAGAATTTAGGTAAATTACTTTTTTAACACCCATAGTGTAGATTATTCTACTACAAGCCAAACAGGGAGAGAGAGTTACATACAAAGTAGCACCAACGACCTCGGTCTTATTTTTTACAGCATATAACAAAGCATTTTGTTCTGCATGAATAGCAAGTGAACAGCCTCCTTTTGAGTCTCTTGGGCACCCCTTCTCTTGCCATTCTTCATCACAGTTATGTGTGCCAGCAGGAGGCCCATTATAACCAATTGATATTATCCTTGTTTCTTTAGTAAGAACTGCCCCTACATGACGTTTAATACAGTGTGATTTTTTGGCAAGGTTAACTGCCAGTTCCATGTATATGTCATCAAATTTGGGTCTTTCCATTACATCAATCTTTAGGCGGTACAATATTTGGTAGAATGTTGATTAAATTTAACACTAGAATCAAGCAAAACTCAATCAAAGCTATGAAATACAGACTTCTTATCTTAACAACTCTTCTACTATTGATTATGGGTGCAGTTAAAGCACAGGAAGCAGTTACTCCACGCCCAAGTCCAACAGCTATTGTCACCATGAAATACGAGGATACTTATGTTAAAATAACATATTGTCAGCCACATAAAAAAGGCAGGAATATTTTTGGTGAATTAGTGCCTTATGGGCAAGTCTGGAGAACAGGCGCTAATGAGGCTACTGAAATAACACTTACTGGAGATCTTAAAATAAATAATGAGCTTTTGACCGCAGGGACGTATACCATTTTCACTATACCGAATATCGACAGATGGACAATAATCTTCAACAAACAACTTGGGCAATGGGGTTCTTATAACTATTCAGAAAAGGCAGACGAGTTAAGGGTAGAAATACCAACACAAAAAATTGAAAGGGTAGTTTTTGAGCCATTTACGATGGCTTTTGAGCAGAAGAACGAAAAAGCTGAACTCCAAATGATGTGGGATCAGACCAAGGTATCAATACCTGTTGCTTTCATTACTGAATAAACGACTTTTTTATTAAATTGTAGAATGCAAAAGAAATATCAGTCTTTAAAAGAATTTTATCCATTCTATCTTACTGAACATAGTAATCAAACCAGTCGCGTGCTGCATTTTATAGGTACGGGATTGGTTTTTATAATTTTATTCACAGCAATAATCCAGCAACGCTGGCTCATGCTAGCCGCTATTCCCTTTGTAGGTTATGGCTTTGCATGGGTTGGACACTTCTTCTTTGAAAAGAATAAGCCAGCTACTTTTCGGTACCCAGGTTATAGCTTAGCATCAGATTTCATTTTATTTTTTCATTTACTTATCGGAAAACAGAAGTTTAATCCAAAAAAGTAATTAAACAAGACCCTAGGATAAAGGAACTAAAATTATATTATTTAAGCCATCATTGGGTTTTGGTTTAAGGCAGAGTACCTTTGCGGCCATGATTTCTATCAACAACATTTCTTATTTCATAGGTGGGCGTGCGCTTTATGAAAATGCGTCATTGCACATTAAGCCTAAAGATAAAATTGGGCTTATTGGGCTCAATGGAAAAGGAAAATCTACGCTTCTCAAATTAATTCATGGGGATTACAAACTTGATGCTGGTGATATCAGCATGAGTAAAGATTGCAGTATTGGTTTCTTAAACCAGGATCTACTATCCTACCAGTCTGAAGATAGTATTTTAAATGTGGCCATGATGGCTTTTCAAGAGGCAGTAGATGCTCACAAGAAGATAGAAGCTATTCTTAAAAAACTTGAGACGGATTACTCTGATGACCTTGTTGAAAAACTTACCAAACAGCAGGAAAAGTTTGAGAGACTAGAGGGGTACTCTATGCAGGCCAAGGCCGAGGAGATACTTGAAGGTATTGGCTTTAAAACTTCAGATCTAGAGCGACCATTAAAGGAATTCTCAGGTGGTTGGAGAATGCGTGTTATGTTGGCTAAGCTTTTATTGGAAAAGCCTTCTTTACTCATGCTAGATGAACCTACCAACCACTTAGATTTACCTTCTATCGAATGGATAGAAAACTACCTAAGAACATATGAGGGTTCTGTTATTGTAGTTTCTCATGATAGACACTTCTTAAATAATACGGTTTCCAAAATAGTTGAAGTATCCAATTCTCAGCTTACAGCTTACGAAGGCAACTATGATTTCTACCTAGAAGAAAAAGAGTTGAGAAGTGAATGGAAAAAGAATGCTTTTGAAAATCAGCAGTCGAAGATCAAGCAGACCGAGAAATTTATTGAGCGCTTCAGAGCTAAGGCAACAAAGGCCCGTCAAGTGCAATCAAGAGTTAAATCTCTTGAGCGTATGGATTTTATTGAAGATGTAGTTGATGATTCAGCAGTAGTAAATTTCAAATTTAACTTTAATCAGGAATCTGGAAGACATGTTGTTCGGCTGGAAAATGTCAGCAAAGCTTATGGTGACTTGCAGATACTAAAAGATTCTGTAGGACATATTGAGCGAGGAGATAAGATTGCACTGATTGGTGCTAATGGAAAAGGCAAGTCTACTTTGCTTAGGATCATATCCGGAAATGAAAAAATTGCGGGGAAGCGAGAGCAAGGCCATAATGTCAAGATGGGGTTCTATGCTCAACATCAACTGGAATCACTAGGCATTGAAAATGAGATATTAGAAGAACTGAAACAGGCAGGGACTGCCAAAAGCGAACTTGAATTAAGACAGGTTCTAGGTTGCTTTCTATTCACAAGCGATGATGTCTTCAAAAAAATAAAAGTACTGTCAGGAGGAGAAAAATCAAGAGTAGCATTAGCCAAAACCTTGATTTCTGAATGTAACTTTCTTTTGTTAGATGAGCCGACTAACCACCTCGATTTTCTTTCAGAGAACATATTGATACAGGCACTCCAACAATACAAAGGAACTTTCATTACCGTATCTCACAACAGACACTTTGTAACTCAGGTGGCCAATAAAATTTGGTACATTGAGAACCATCAGATTAAAGAGTATCCTGGTACTTATGACGAATACCTCTATTGGAAAAGTCAGAATGACGTGCAAGAAGTTGCTCCTACTCCAAAAATAGAAAAGAAGGAAAAACCAAAGAGAGAGAGAAACGATCAAGAAGAAAAGCAACTTATCAATGCTAAGAAAGACCTTGAAAAGGTCGAGTATAAAATTGAAGCTACTGAGCAAGCATTGAAAGACTGTGAAAGTGCAATGTCTAAACCGGAGGTATTTGGCAATCCAGACAAACTACTAACTCATAATACTGAATATAACAGGCTAAAAGCAACGCTCGAAGATTTAAATAAAGAGTGGGAAACAAAAGCTGAAGCGATTGATGAAATGGAATAGGTGTTAGAAACTAACACCTATTCTAAACTCTACACGTTGCATCTTCCAATTAATCTTGCTTTTAGTATCCGGATAGGGTGCGAAAGATGAAAAAACATCGTAATAATAATAGTTGAACCGATTATTTATTGTTTCTAACATTTGAGTCTTATACCCGATACTTAAGGAGAGACTGGCTTTTTCAAGCTTCCATTGATAGCCTAAACCTCCAGAATAAGTATAGCTTCCATTAACCTCTTTGTACCAATCTGAGTGATCTGTCATGTAGGACTTGCCTCCTCTTATGTAAAAGTAAGGATGGTTATCTTTACTGATAAGTCTACCCCTGAGCTGAATAAAAAATGGTACTGCATTAAAAACCATATAACGCTCGTAGCCAATCCCCAGTCCAATATCAATTTTCGGATGTATGGCATAAGAAAAGATATAACTTGATGTAAGGTCAGAAAGTAAACCACTCTCTTCATTTTCATAGTGCATCCAGCCAGCCTCAAGCTGGTGGGTAAATTTTTTGGACTTAGTCTCAAGCTTAACAGAATCTGTTTGAGCAAAAGAGACTCCCCCAATAATATTAGCCAGTAAAACAAATATGAGCTTATTCATTGCTAATGCTGATATGGCTTAAAAACTTAATATTAGAAAGGTCAGAATAATCATACTGATACAGCCCATCCTCACCAATCATCATCGCTACATTGTTAAAAGGAATAATATCAAAGGCCTGTATTGATTCATAGTGCGCAAGCAAGTTATCAGTGATCTTGGAATTGTCAGAAGCGTCATAAATTTTTAGTCCATCAGTACCATCACAAATGAAAAGAGCATCACCGTCTTTACCCAAACCATGAGGATTGAACATCTCATAAACATAAAGTAACTGCGGCTTAGCCAGATCTGAGATATCAATAACTTCAAGCTGATCTGTAAAGCCCTGGCATTGTGTACCTGACCTTAAAGTGACATAGGCTAGGTCTTCATCAACTATCACAGGATCGCAACTTACAATGTGATCATAAGTAGATATCAATTGTGGTGATAACCGATTAGAAACATCCATAATATGCATCCCACTATTTGTACCTATGAACAAGTTATCATTATTAGGGAATATAGTTTCCACCCCCCAGTTCAGTTGCAGCTTTTCTCCCTGAGTCATAGCCGTGGAATTGGTAACGTCTACCGCTCTAAGGTTATAACTATCTACAGCATACAAGAAGTTATCTACCAGCGCGAAACGCGCCATTGACCCACCCATACCAGGGTTAGTAGGGGCGACTGCGCTAGTGGAACTAAAAGATGCATCGTTTGCAAAAGCAATTCCTTGGGCATAAGCTATACCCCAATCATATTGAGGTTGAGAGCATGAAGACTCAATAATGCTAACTTCCTCTCTCCACTCCCAATCAGTAACAACACCAAACTCAGCACTTGCATAGTATCCATATGAGTTATATTCTTCAAACAAATTTTCAATTCTGCCTATCTCGGTCACCGCATTTGGATTGCTAATATCAATGGCTACAAGGTCCATGTAACTATCTGAAAAAAGCACATTTCCCTTCACCGCTAAATCAAATGCACCAGGGATATTTATGAAAGCTATGTTGATAGGATTGGCAGGATCTCGATTGTCAATAACATGAACCCCTTCATTAGGTTCATTGATAAAAAGATAACCATTACTAAAGTAGATTTTTCCCACTTGTTTCAATTCCACTGGTGGTAATAATTCGACAGAATTTCTAATTTCTTCCATGGACGTATATACAGGTTCGTAATAGAAATAGCTATTTTCAACTTCGCATTCGTTACTGCAGGAAGGCAGCAATGCGACCAAAGCCAGTAATGAAAAATAGATCAAAAGCTGAAGGCTAATCACCAATTTATCTTTCTTTGACATATCCATTTTTATCGGTTTCATGCTTTTACTTTTATTTGGTGTACCTCCTATAGACACATCTTAAAACCAAATGGTTGGAAACAGAATAAAAGTACTTCTAGACATTCTGTCAGTAAATAAATTTGGGTGTATTAACACAAGTAATAGTTATATAAAAAGGCTTTAAATAATTATTAATCAATTATTTAAAGCCTTTTTATTAAAGATATCTTTAGCATCTCATGTATGCCTTTTGAATAATTACCAAATACTATTTTATAATATACTTGAACTTAAATCCTACCTCAAAAAAGGTTGGTTTGCTTCCCTCAGGAGTAAACGAATTGATGGTTTGTCTCAATTGTGGCTGAAGCGATAATATGTAGTTCTCCCCTATATCATAACTAAACTCAGAGCCAATTAATCCACTTAACGAATAAGTAGAATAACCCCTATCATTGCCAGTATTTTCTACAGACTGAGCTTGACCCGATTCGTCAGAAATTTTCTGTCTTAGGAATATATCATTGGAAACTCCACTCAACAAAAGGATGTTAAACTTCCTATCCAAAAGGATATATCCGGCCTGTATCGGTACCGACAAAAGCTCATAAGTATTTGAGATTTTATACGAGTCCGCATATGCATATGAAGCCTCTGCGGATAACGAAGTATTCCTATCTACAGCACTAAATCCATTAGTATTTAAAGCCACAATATTGGAGTTAGAAGTAGTTGTTTGTTGAGTATAATTCAGCCCACTCATTAACACAAATCTTTTGGATAATTGGGTGCCAATGTTCAATCCAAAACCGTAGGCACTACCTGTTGATTCATCAGAAACTTCAGAATCATTGGAATTAAATGATCCATCAGTATTCAGTAACCCTTCACTCATTGCACTTGCAGCATCTGAGCTAGTATTAGAATTAAAGCTGCCAGCACTCATCCCTATGCCTGCCCATAAACCTTTAAAATCACCCTTAGTATTTGACTGAATATTTGATAACCATGGGACCATTTGAGGCTCAACAGCTGTTAGCTCTGCTTCAAAATACTCAACATCTAAATTATCCAATTTGGAAGGTGAAAAGGCCTCTTTGCTATTCTCTGCAATTAAAGCTTCAGAGCCATGGTCATCTACTATATTTACCACTAAAACATCTTTACTTTTCTCCTCTATTTCAACTAGCATATCTAAAGTACCTGAAGTTGGTTTAGTAACTTCAGCTGAATTATTTTGAGCATTCTCCAATGCACCAGAACCTTTCACACCCTTACTGTTATTATCTGTATTACTTTGCTTCTGTTCAGCCAACAAAGTTTCACTAGTATTATCATTACCGTCTAAATACGCAGGTGATTCAATCATTTGGTCGGCATTAAGTTCTATTGAATTTTCCTGATTATAGTAGCTTTTATATAACTGCCACCCACCTAAACTCACAGCAAATGAGACAGATGCTGCAGCTAATAGTTTAAAGAATAATAGTCTTCTTTTGTAATTCTTTCCTTCGCTATTCGCCACTGCTACCTCTACTTTGGACCAAACAGTTTCTGATGGTGCCATTTCAGCTCCATCAAAGGCTTTCTCCCACTCATTTTCAAATATCCCTCTATCTGACTCTTTCATAGCTTTTTTGTTCTTCTTGACCAATTCGAGCTTTCAATAGCTCCTTAGCTCTAAAGTATTGTGACTTTGACGTTCCAATACTTATATCTAACATCTTCGCAATTTCCTGATGCGAATAACCTTCAATAGCGTATAAATTGAAGATGATCTGACACCCCGAAGGCAGCTCTTTTATAAAAGCCAAAAGCTCTTTGAAGTGATAATTAGATAGTGAAAAATCACCGTCTGAATTGTTGTTCAATTCCTGAACATCCACCATAGGAAACATGTAAAGTTTACTTCTTTGATGGTTTAATGCTGTATTCACTACAATTCTTTTAATCCAAAATCCTAGCCTTGCCTCTTCTCTGAATGTCTTTATTTTTTCAAATATTTTAATGAATGCCTCTTGAATGATGTCTTCGGCTTCCAAATCGGACTTGGAATAACGCATAGCAACAACAAGCATCCGTCCAGCAAATTGGTCATACAATTGCTTTTGGGCTTTGCGGTCACCTTTGATACATCCTTGAAT
>CAYGNU010000054.1:0-14148 GCA_964351175.1 uncultured Roseivirgaceae bacterium
ATTATCAGTTGTATTTCTTCTTCTAGGAGCTTTCGATTCATTTGGTCAAGTGGAAGATTTTGGCGCATCTAATAGTTTATTCTATTACACAGGCAACCTTGGTTCAAGTGAAAAAATTGAGTTTAATATGCAATTGAATGGTCATGCAATTACAGGCTCATGTATATTGGTTAATACAGGAAACTTATATGTGATTAAAGGCAGATTGGCTGCAGACAGAAGCGGTATGGGAGTACTTGTTTATGATGAATCTGATCAGTTTATAGCGTCAGTAGAAGCCAAGGTTGTTTCTTATGAATTTGATTTTGCCAGGGAGATAAAGGGCGTTTGGAAGAGTGCCAATGGCCTTTCAAGAAAGAGTATCAACCTTACCAAGATTGCTGAATTGGCTGAACTTGAAGAATCTAACTTCAAGGAAAATTATAGTGAATAACCAATTATTTTAAACTTATAAAAATCTACTTTATGAGATTGATACTTTCTCTAACGTTAGTATTCTGTGCAATATTTAATGCTTCTGCTCAATTAAAATTCCTGGCTTTAGGCGATTCTTATACAATTGGTGAAAGTATTGAGGAGGAAGGTAGATGGCCAAATCAACTGCAGAAACGGTTAAATGTTCAAGGCATCGAAATTGCTAATCCTTTAATTATTGCTAGAACCGGGTGGAGAACAGATGAATTGTCAACTGCGATAGAGAAAGCGGAGCTGAATAGTGATTATGACCTTGTTGGACTTCTTATTGGGGTCAATAACCAATATCAGGGAAAGAACGTTGATTCCTACAAGCCAGAGTTTGAGAAGCTACTTAAAAGAGCAATTGAATTAGCTAAAGATGATAAAAATAGAGTTTTTGTCGTATCCATACCAGACTATGGCTTCACTCCATTTGGTAAGCCCAAGAAAGATAAAATTTCTAAAGAACTTGATGAGTACAATCTAGCCAACCAGGAGATTGCTAAATCATACGGAGTTAAATATTATTATATAACGGATATTTCAAGATCAGATGAGTCTGGATTGGTAGCGATTGATAATTTGCACCCATCTGCAAAACAGTATGGTTTGTGGTCTGATCTGATAGCATCAGATAAAACATTCTTTGATTCTCTTTAGCGTCTTTTAAGAACCTTTTTCGACTCTTAGAAATCTTGCAACAAAAATGGCAATGATACTAAAGAACACCGCTACATATCCAACTCTTTCATAACCAACTAGTGCCTTCGCACCCTCATTTATCACAGATGGAGCTTCTGTTATCATAGCACCTGCAAGTAAAGCGGCCAGACCTGATGAGATTTGTTGTACAGATGCTCTAATACTCATAAAACTTCCTCGATTCTCCGGCTTTATAACAGAAGTTACCATTGTTGTGGATGGTACAATTCGACCGTTAGCAAGAATAAAGAAGAATCCGGTAACTATTAAAGCCTGCCATAGTGGTACAGGATGTAAATGAGTAATAATCAGAACAGGAATAAGCACCAGAACTCCGAAAATTGTAAAAATTTGCAATCTCCCATACTTATCAGCTAACCTTCCTACGATTGGAGATGTAAATATTGTCAATCCACCGCCAACTAGATAAATGTAGGTTAGTTCATGCTCAGTAAATCCAACATTACCAACCATATAAGGGGCAATAAATGGAATAATTGTAAAATGGCCTAACATCAATACAGAAGTAAAGAGCAATCCAATAAGAGGATTTCTTCTCCCAAAAATTATCTTTATGATTTGAAGCGGGTTTTGATGGTTATTTCCTTCAGCGATATGTCCTGACATGGAAGGAACATAAATGAGTATTAAGATATTGATAATCACACTAAATCCTCCTAAAAATAGAAATGGGGCATGCCAGCTAAAGAGAGTGGCGAGATAAAGTCCAAAGGGTACACCAAAAACAGAGGCAACAGAAAATGCCGCCATTACAAAACCAATTCCTGCTGCCCTTCTTTCTAACGGAATGGCATCACTTACAATAGATAAGATTAGAGCACCAAGTACTCCTCCGAATGCGCCTGCCAGTGATCGTGTTATTAGAAGTACCTCATAAGAAGGGGCGAAAGCACAGGCCAAAGTACCTATTGTGAAGCCGATGTATACTACTGTTAGCGCAGATTTTCTATCAAATCGATCAATTAAAAAAGCAGCTATAAAACCAGAAGCTCCGGCAGAAAAGGTGTACGAAGAAACAAGAAAACTAAACTGTTGAGGTGTTATATCAAATAATCTCATAAACTGAGACCCCAAAGGCATCATGATCATAAAATCCATGATGTGCGAAAATAATGCTGAAGCCAATATGACTAACAGGAGTTTCTCTTTTGACATAAGCGAGGTGAAGATAGAATAATCGAGCTATTTCTAGGTAAAATTTCCAGAATTAACAGCAGATTAAACTAAACTGTTTTGGCAATCGCTTGAAACTGACTACTTTACTTCAAGGATTTTATAACTGCGTCCATTGAGTTCAATACTCTCACCTTTCTTTTTACCAAGCAGGGCAGTACCAATCGGTGAGTTCGGGGCTATTGCAAAAAAGTCTTGTTGATTAATAGTTACTTTTCCCAAACCAACTGACATGTAGAAAGTGCCAAAATTAGTTTCAATAACTGAACCAGCCTCTATCGTTTCTGAGTTGTTGTTACCATTTAGGTTATTTAGGATTCTGACTAGCTTTTGATATTCTTCATATTGACGCATAACATTTTCCTGTTCAAGGTGAATCATAGCACGGCCAGTTTCATATTTATCCCCAACTGAACTTTTAGTATCTTGATCAGCTGATTCTTGTAATGTCTTGAGTTCTGATTTTAAAGCGATTACTTTTTCAGTAACTATAGACCGACAGTGGGAGAGTAATTGGTTTTTCATTAAATGGTTTAAATATGTTTGCAAAAGTATAACAAGGAATAATATGGAACTATAGTCTTTTTTTTTGTCATCTATTATTGTGAGAATTGATCGCTTTTTGGTAATATTTAACTTGAAGTAGTAATTTAAATATGAAAAACATACTAGTACCTACCGATTTTTCAGAATTATCAGAAAATGCCTTGAAATTGGCTGTTGATCTTTGTAGAAAAAAAGGTTCGGAAATTTATTTGGTAAATTTTCTTGAACATAATTTTGGTAATAATTACCCTACATTAGGAGATACTTCTGGGGACACTATTGGTCAAGATGATGTTTTTCAGTTGCAATTAGTTAGAAAGAACAATTCTAGACTTTCCCAACTAGCCGATAAACATGGCATCTCAGTGAAAATTCATTATCAGGTGTATGATGAAGACTTTGCCGATGGTTTCAAATCTTATATTAAAGAAAAGAATATTGATTTAGTCGTAATGGGAACGTCTGGAGAAGAAAGTTATGAAGAATTCTTTACAGGAAATCATGCAGTGCAAGTAATTGAAGGAGCTACCTGTCCGGTCATAACAGTGAAAGATCAGTATACCGGCTCAACATTTAATAATATTGTTGTCGGTATTGATGCTGCAAAAGATAATAAGGACAATTATGCTCAATCAGCAGCCTATTTAAATGATTTCGCAGAAACTGTTCTAGGTAAACTACACCTTGTTCATGTTGCAAAGCTAAACTCAGATAAAGAAAAAATAAGAAAGGTGGCCGAGGAGCATATTCAAAAGGCTGGATTTAAAAATTATACTCTGAGTATTAATCAAAATGATAGTGTAGAGCAGGGATTGCTTGCTTACTGTTTTGGGGTAAATGCAGATATGTTAGTGATTTTAACGCATAAAGAAGGAGGATTATTTAGATTATTCACAAAAAGTGTGGCTCAAGATTTGACTAAATCGTCTTCCAGACCTTTAATGACAATTAACCTTCATAATATTTAGAATTTCAAATGGTGATACATATAAATAATATAAAGGGGCATTTATGCCCCTTTATATTATTTATATGAAAGTAAAACAGTTTCAAATGGCGTGTCTATTTCAACATTCCCATCCTTAACTTCTGATTCAGTATTCGAATAATAATCCACTAATACTGAGCCATCCTCAAATATTTCTCCAACATCAATGGTCTTTTTTCCTTGGCTTAATTCTAAACCAATAACCACTTTATCTTTATTAAAACTTCTAGAGAAGATATAAGGATCAGCGCTAATCCTTGAGTGTTTTCCATTAGCTATTGACTTATGCGTTTTCCTGAACTGTCCCAGCTTCTGCCAATGCTCAAGTATTTTCTTGGTTTCAGTATTTGTTAAATCTTCCCAATTCATAAAGGATCTTAAAGTAGCATCACCATCCGCTCCTTCAATTACCAAAGACCTAGCAGATTCATCTCCATAATAGATTTGTGTCATTCCAGAAGTAAGCATTAGCTTATTGGCTGATTCAATACTTCTTTCCCTTGCGCCATCAAATGGGTGGCCATCATCATGTGATGATATATAGTTCATTACCGTAATATTTTTCATGTCCTCATGGTTCAATAAACTGTCATATTTTTGGAATATGAATTCGTAATCTTTTTCTGCGTCATACACAAATTCAAAATTGATCAAGCTATTAAATCCATTGTCGAAATAGTCTACTTTACGATCTCCAAAATTATAAAGTCGTTTTCCAGATATTCCATAGCCGTAAACTTCACCCAGCATAAAGAATTCATTTTCATCTAATACGGCTTCAGGATTGTTTTTCTTCCAATCCTCAAATGCCATTTTGGCTAACTCGGACAATTCAGATAAAGCATCCTCTCTTAAGTGCTTGGCTGTATCTACTCTAAAGCCATCAATACCAAATTCCCTGATATAGTCGGTGAGCCATTTCATAATGTAGAACCTAGGTGCTCTAGAGTAGCCTGTGTTTTCAAAGAATTGATCTAATTCCTTCATTTCTTTTTCAAACCGACCCTCATCTTTCCATTTACTTACTAGTGGCTTTGGAAGGTCTACATTTTCTATAGATTCTGTTTTAATATCAGGTAAGTTTTCAACTAAGGTGCAATTGGCTGTAGTTTCAAAATCTTGATAAGTGCAAACAGGGGAGGTTCTTACCCAGTTTTCTGGCCAAACAGGATCTAGTTCAGTAACCGGTCCAGTATGGTTTATAATAATATCTAATAGTATACGTATCCCTTTTTCATGGGCTAAATCAACCATTTCTTTTAAGTCCTCCATGGTACCAAAATTGGGATCAAGGTTTGTCCAGTCCTTAGTCCAGTAACCGTGATAGCCATATGTGGCTCCCTGACCTTCATCCACATAACCATGTATCTGTTCAAATACAGGTGAAAACCAAATGGCTTCAATTCCAAGTTTATCAAAATAGCCTTCCTTTATTTTTGCCGTTATCCCTTTAATGTCGCCACCCATAAAATTGCGGAAAGGCCCTGTCTCATGTGTTCTACTAAAGTTGAGGTCATTGCTTTCATCTCCATTATAAAAACGGTCAGTTAATAGGAAATAAACATTGGCCGCGTCCCAGTCGAATTTATAGGGTTCTTTTTCGGCTTGCACTTCTTTTTTAGTTTCACAGCTGAATGAAACGATGAATAAAAGTGACAGAAGGATTTTAATAGTAATAGTTTTCATAGAGGTCTTAGTGAATTCAATGAGTTAAATTAAGTGAATTTACCTATTTATCTAAAATAGAAATATAATCAACTTTGAATAATAATAGTTGGTTATATGAATTCACTAATAAGAGTAAAAATAAAAGAACTTAAAGTAGGGGCAAAGTTCCAGTTGAGTTTGAATGACAAACAGTCATATACCATTTCTGATATTGACAGCCAAGTTGCCTATTGCAATCATTTTATTGGTTCATATGTATTACCCCTTGAAAGATTCGTTTATGTGGACAGGGATAAAGAAATGTCGCCAAATTCTTGCACATAAAAAAAGCCATCAGCTTTTAGACTGATGGCTTTTATCAATATTTAATGAACGTTACTCTTTGCCTTCTTTATTATTAAAACGCTTCCTTTCATTTTCATCAAGATAGATTTTTCTCATTCTTAAGTTCTTAGGGGTAACTTCTAAGTACTCATCAAACCTGATATATTCCATCGATTCTTCTAAAGAGAATTGCACTTTTGGTGCAATTTTTACAGCATCATCGGTTCCTGACTTACGCATGTTGGTCAATTGTTTTCCTTTTATCAAGTTAACATCTAAGTCGTTATCTCGTGAGTGTTCACCAATAACTTGTCCCTTGTAAATAACATCCCCTGGTTCTACAAAAAATCTTCCACGATCTTGTAGTTTATTTAAAGCATGAGCAGTTGCAGGTCCTTGTTCCATAGATACTAATGATCCTTTTAAACGTGGTGGTATCTCAACTGTCATTGGCAAATACTCTCTAAAGCGATGAGTCATTATTGCCTTACCTGAAGTTGCCGTTAAAATATTATTTCTTAAACCTATAATTCCCCTTGCAGGAATATTAAATTCAAGATGTTGTAAATCTCCTTTAGGTTCCATTACTAAAAGGTCACCTTTCTTTTGGGTCACCAACTCGATGGCTTTGCCAGAAAAGTCTTCGGGTACATCAATTACTAAAGTTTCATAAGGTTCGCATTTGACACCATTTATCTCTTTTATAAGTACTTGTGGCATTCCAACTTGTAATTCGTACCCCTCTCTTCTCATTGTCTCGATTAAAACAGATAAATGAAGAACGCCTCGCCCATAAACATTAAATTTATCCTCTGTAGAACCGGCTTCAACACGAAGGGCGAGATTTTTTTCGGTTTCCTTTTCCAATCTATCTCTAAGGTGTCGAGATGTAACAAATTTACCTTCCTTACCAAAAAATGGAGAGTTGTTAATGGTAAACAACATACTCATGGTTGGCTCATCTACAGCTATTCTGGTCAGAGCTTCCGGGTTTTCTAAATCAGCAATGGTATCTCCAATATCAAATCCTTCTACTCCTACAATTGCACAAATATCTCCTGATCTTACTTTATCAACCTTATTTCTACCCAATCCAACAAATTCATACAATTCCTTAATTCGAATTTTCTTGTTTCCATTAGTCTTGCAAAGCATATAATCTTTACCAATTTCTAAGCCTCCTCTAAATACCCTTCCAATAGCTATTCTGCCAGTAAAACTAGAGAAATCAAGTGATGTGATTTGCATTTGTGGAGTTCCTTCGAAGTAGGGAGCTTCAGGTATTTGTTCAACCACTGCATCTAACAAAGCTGTAATATCTGATGTTGGTTTTTTCCAATCAGTACTCATCCACCCTTGCTTCGATGATCCATAAAGTGTAGTAAAATCTAACTGCTCTTCTGTAGCATTCAAATTAAACATCAAATCAAATATTTGCTCATGCACCACATCTGGCGTGCAATTTTCCTTATCCACTTTATTTATGACTAGCATAGGTTTAAGACCAAGATCAAGGGCTTTGCCTAATACGAATCGTGTTTGTGGCATAGCACCTTCAAATGCATCAACTAATAGTAATACACCGTCAGCCATACGTAAAACCCGCTCTACTTCTCCTCCAAAGTCAGCGTGACCTGGAGTATCAATTATATTTATTTTTACGCCTTTATAGCTAACTGAAACGTTTTTAGATAGGATGGTAATTCCTCTTTCCCGCTCGAGATCATTACTGTCAAGAATTAAATCTCCAGTTTCTTTTCGAGGGTCTAATGTTTCACACTGGTGAATTATTTTGTCTACCAAGGTTGTTTTACCGTGGTCAACGTGGGCAATAATGGCAATATTTCTAATATTTTGCATGCTTGAAAATTAAGCTGCAAAGCTAGCAAACTAATTACAGAAACTGCACCTAGGCTTATTTATTTTCAATAATAGAATCTATTGAAAATTACGTTTCTTTCTATGTAAGATTTATTGGCAAACTTGTAATTATTTTACAGCTAACTATATAACTCTTATGAAAGTCATGTCTAAAATTATTTTCACAACTAATTATTATTAAGTCATTTAGATAATTTCAATTCATTTAAAAGTTAAATGAATTCTTACATGCTTTTCAGCATTAATTAATATTTCTATTTTCTCAACTAGAAGTTACTGTCATCCATGGTAATGCCTTGCATTGGTTGATGCTTTTCATTTGTCGCAATTTTATTATCAACATTTTTTTCGATTGTGATAAATGCGAATGATCCTAATATGGCTACGGCCACTGCTGCGATTAATATTTTTGATTTCATGATTTTGATATTTGTTATTTAAAATTTGATCAATTGAGATTGTTTAAAAACCTTTATCGTCTTTAGTTACGCCATCACCAACAGTTTCTTTAACTTGATTAAGTCCATCATTAGGGCTGATTTCTTCTTCAGAACATGCTGTAAATAAGGCAGATAGCAATACGATACTAAAAATTGTATATAGTTTAGATTTCATGATTTAGTATGTTTGGGTTGTGAATTAAATTAATTGGTTATTTGGTTTTAGAATCCTTTATCGTCTTTGGTTACACCATCACCAACTGTTTCTTTGACTTGATTTAAGCCCTCATTAGGAGTGATTTCTTCTTCATTGCAAGAAGTTAATCCAAAAAATGCTACAATAGCGAACGCAATTAGTAATTTTGATTTCATGATTGTTTGTTTGGTTTTAATTGTACTTTCTTTATATTAACGAATTCAAAAATCCGCGACTTTCATTAAATATTCTTACATATCATTTACTATGACATTATTTTTTAAACTCATTTTTCTTACTGACTTCAATTCAAAGGTGTACTTATAATTTTTCTCATGCTCATTAAAAATGATTCTTACCTTACCTATGTGTGATTATTTCAAGAATGCTCTTAAAAGATTGGTTACTCTTATTCTTGTCACTTGTATTTCTGTAGAAGTATATGGGCAGACCGAAATTGATAGCCTTATTAATCAAGCTGAGTCGGCTGATCTGATTGATAAACCTTCTTTGTATATGGACTTGTTTGTTAAGACAAGGAATAATTTTGATAGTGGTATGTTTTATGCCAATGAATCAAGAAAGTACGCTTTGCAAGCTGGAGATAGTCTAAATTATACTAGAGCTGAATATGCAATTGCCTACTTATACAAAGGTCAAGGCTATGTAGAAGATGCTATTCAACATTATCTGAATGCACTCGAAACAGCAAGAAATAACGAATATATAGATCGTGAAAAAGCAAGTTTAAATGGATTGGCACTATCCTATTACGGCTTATCGCAATTTGATAAGTCTCTGAAATATCACTTTGAATCCTTGGCGCTAAGGGAGAATGAAGGTAATCCTAGCGAAATAGCGGTTGCTGTAAATAACATTGGATTAGTATATTATCAATTAGGTGATTTTAGTAAGGCGATTTTATATTTTAAAAGAGCATTAGATATTGAGAAGAAGTTAGGGGATCAAGAAATAGAGGGTACTTATGTTAATTTAGGGCTAGCCTATTTGGGGTTAGAGCAATATGATATTGCATTAGAAAATTTCAATAAGGGCATTGAATTATGTGAGGAAGGGTGTGCAAATTTGATTTTTTTGGAGGCATACAATGGTGCTGGTGCATGTCATTTCGAATTAAAACAAACGAAAGAGGCTCGTGAGAAATTACTAACAGCATTAAAAGTGGCCTATGATGAAAACTCAGAAGTTAATTTGATTTCAATTTACAATAATTTGGCTCGAATTGATTTTGATGAAAATAATTTTGACATGGCCTTGAGTCGATTGGATTCTAGTCAGATTTTAGCTTCTAAACTAAATAATAGAAATTGGGTAAAGAAAAATTTCAAACTTTATGCAGAGGTATATAATAAATCGGGCAACTATCAGAAAGCTTATGAGAGTCAGATAAAGTATGATGAGGTAAGTTCAGACATTTTAAATGATGTTATAGCCAAGAACCTCCTTCAAATACAGGTAGATTTTGAAGAGCGTCAAAACTTAGAGATTATTGCTCTTAAGGATAAGGAATTAGGAAGAAGGACCACTTTACTTTTGCTTTCCATTATTATTTCTGCTCTGACAGTAGGCATAATATTTATTTTGTATAGAAATAATAAAGTAAGACGCAGGGTTAATAATAAATTAAGTATTGCAAACAAAACTATTGAAAGTCAAAATAAGACCTTGACGGAACTTAATTCAGTGTTGGAAGAAAGGGTAAAAGAAAGAACAGAAGAGTTAAGAGAATCCAATGAAGCCCTTATAAAGTCTAATCATGATTTGGATAATTTTATATATAAAACATCTCATGATATTAGAGGTCCATTAGCCACACTGCAGGGTATCTGTAATATTGCTTTGATGGATATAAAGGAACCCATGGCTGTAGATTATTTGCAAAAGCTAAGTAAAACAGCTTATAAATTGAACCTTATCCTTTCCAAGCTTTTGGTTATTAATCAAATTAATAATGCATTGCCACTTCTTGAAAATGTGCGTATGTTGAGTTTCGTTAATACAATAGTTGACGAGAATAAAATGAGCTATTTCAGTAAAGAAATTAAGGTAGATGTAGAAATTCAAAAGACTTTATCGATAACGTCTGATCCAGACTTACTTAACATCATACTCGGTAATTTGATCAACAATGCTTTTAAATTTCATAATGAATCTAATAAGGTAGATTCATTCATTAAAATTAAAGCTCATATAAATAGTGGTAAGTTTATTTTTGACATCATCGATAATGGTGTGGGTATAGAAGAGAGTGTAGCACATCAGATTTTTGATATTTTTTCTAAAACTTCCGAGATACAAGATACTGCGGGACTTGGTTTATACTTAGTGAAACTGGCTACTGAAAAACTTGATGGGAAAATAGAAGTAAAAAAATCGGAGGAAAAAGCTACTTTATTTAGAGTAACGCTGCCGATTAGTTGATAACACTTAAATTCTCAGAGACTAGGCCAATTACCCAATTAGATTAATACCCTTTGCTATAATTATGTTCTATCTTTGCGCCCATTAATTTTTAGAAAATGGCTACCAAAGATTTCAAAAGATATACTGTTACCGCTGCTCTTCCTTACGCTAATGGCCCAGTGCATATTGGTCACTTGGCAGGAGTTTACGTCCCCGCTGATATTTATGTTCGATACTTGAGAAGTACAAATAAGGATGTAGTGTTTGTCTGTGGATCAGATGAACATGGTGTAGCTATTACTTTAAAAGCTAAAAAAGAAGGTATTACACCACAGCAAGTGGTCGATAAATACCATAATATCATAAAAGACTCATTTAAGAAGTTTGGGATAGATTTTGACATTTATTCACGAACATCATCCCCAGTTCACCATGAATTATCCTCTGATATTTTTAAGAAAATGTATGATAAAGGATGTTTTGATGAGCAGGTATCTTCTCAATACTATGATGAAGAGAACAAACAATTCTTGGCTGATAGATATATAATCGGAACTTGTCCAAACTGTAGCTTTGATAATGCATATGGTGATCAATGCGAGAAATGTGGCACATCTTTAAGTCCGTCTGAGTTAATTAATCCACGTTCTGCAATTAGTGGTGCAAAGCCAGTTATGAAGGAGACTAAGCATTGGTATCTGCCAATGGATAAGTACGAGTCTTGGCTGAAAGAATGGATACTGGAAGAACACAAAGAGTGGAAAGCTAATGTATATGGCCAGTGCAAATCATGGCTTGATAATGGTTTAATGCCCCGAGCCATGACTAGAGATCTTGATTGGGGTGTGAAGGTACCTATTGAAGGTGCAGATGGTAAAGTTTTGTATGTGTGGTTTGATGCTCCTATAGGATATATTTCAGCAACTAAAGAGTGGGCAGAACAAAATGGTAAAGATTGGCAGCCTTATTGGCAGGATAAAGACACTAAGCTTGTTCATTTTATTGGTAAGGATAATATAGTATTTCATTGCATCATTTTTCCAACCATTTTAAAAGCTGATGGTGACTTTATACTTCCTGATAATGTACCTGCTAATGAATTTCTAAATTTAGAAGGGAATAAAATAAGTACCTCAAAGAATTGGGCAGTATGGCTTCATGAATACTTAGAAGAGTTGCCTGGAAAAGAAGATGTATTACGATATGCATTATGTACAAATGCTCCTGAGACAAAGGATAATGACTTCACATGGAAAGACTTTCAAACAAGGAATAACAGCGAACTAGTTGCTATCCTGGGCAATTTTGTAAATCGTGCTGTTGTTCTGACCCAGAAATATTATGAAGGTGCTATTCCTGCAAGAGAGCAATTGTTTGATATAGATACAGATGTTATAGATAAGGTTAAGATGGCTCCAGATAAAATTGCCAGAGCCGTTGAGAATTTTAAGTTTAGAGATGCTATGGCCGAGTTCATCGATTTGGCAAGAATTGGGAATAAATATTTAGCTGATACTGAACCTTGGAAGTTGATCAAAGAGGATGAAGGAAGGGTTAAAACGATCATGAATATAGCACTGCAGATAGTTGCCAACTTAGCTATTTTAGGTGAACCATTTTTACCTAATACAGCAGCCAAGTTAACGGCAATGTTGAATCTGGATAAGCTAAACTGGCAGCATGCCGGAACTATGGATGTTTTACAGGATGGAGCTTTTGTGAATAAGCCAGAGCTATTATTTGAAAAAATTGAGGATGAACTAGTTGAAACGCAAATTCAAAAACTTGAATCAACTAAAAGGAAAAATGATATGGAAAATGCAGCTGTAACTCCATCAAAAGAGGAAATTACTTTTGACGATTTTATAAAAATGGATATCCGAATTGGAACTATTATGGAAGCAGAGGCAGTTCCAAAATCGAAGAAGTTGCTAAAGCTAAAAGTTGATACTGGGATTGATAAACGAACTGTTTTAAGTGGAATTGCGCAACATTTCAGTCCAGAAGAGATAATAGGGAAGCAAGTATCAATCTTGGTTAATCTAGCGCCTCGCAGTATAATGGGGCAGGAGTCTCAGGGTATGATTCTTATGGCTGAAGATAAGGACGGAAGTCTTAGATTTTTGCAGCCTTCCAAAGTTGTCAACCCAGGAGCGACCGTTAGTTAAACTTTTCAGTTTTCTCTTCGAAAGAGACATCAAGTTCTTTTTTGATATGAAGTCTTAAGGTTACCACTAATTCTTGAGCACCAGCTGCCAAAGCAGCTTCCTGTGCCTTTTTTACAACTTCCAAGACTTCATCATAGTATCCCTCGATAACCGTTTCCATAGGTGTTACTATATAACGCAGTCCTGATAGTTGAATAACTCTAATAGCCTCATCAATTATTGGATAAAGTGGCAGATGTTCCCCATGAGGCATTACCTGAAGCCCAGCATTTATTTTGTAATTAATCATGTTTAGATGTCTTCTTTTGATTTCTAATTGAATAAAAAGTAATGATTTTAATCGTTAAACTCATTCATTGTTCTTACAATGCCTATACTGGTGAATGAATATATCATATCAATTGCTTTATCAATTTTCTCAGGAAGGAAAGTAAATTCCTCCTTACTGAAATTACTAAGTACATAATCAACTTGTTGCCCTGGTCTGAAGTTATTGTCTATCCCAAATTTTAGTCTTGGATAGTCTTGTCCACCAGTGAGGTCTTCAATATTTTTCAATCCATTATGACCGGCTGCAGATCCCTTGGCACGCATTCTCAATTTCCCGAAAGGGAGAGCAATATCATCAACAATTACCAGAATGTTTTCCTTAGGAATTTTCAATTCTTTCATCCAGTAATTGACTGCCTTACCACTTAAATTCATGTAGGTGGTAGGCTTAACTAAATAGAGCTGCCTTCCTTTATGTTTAATTTCTGCCGTATTTGCATATCGTCCAGAATTGAAATCGATGCCTTTTTCATCAGCCATTTTATCCAAGACTAAAAAACCAATATTATGCCTTGTTAATTCATATTCAGGACCAATATTTCCTAATCCTACTATAAGGTATTTCATGTGTATAAGCTATTTTTATTTGCCACATGGAATTCGCTAGAAGCTTTACAACTGCTTGAATTTTATAATTTAGAAGGTGCAAAGTTTACGCTCATTTCATAAGTTTCAATAGAGGCTTAAAATTATGTTTTGAAAGTGGTTAAACAAAAAATCCTGTTTCAACTTCGCTGAAACAGGATTTAAAATTTTACTTAAGTCAGAATGATTATTCCGCTGCACCTTCTGCTGGAGCTTCTGCTCCTTCAGCAGCAGCCTCCGCACATA
>CAYGNU010000055.1:0-14110 GCA_964351175.1 uncultured Roseivirgaceae bacterium
GAAGTAGTTAAGCCATTTACTCAAGATAATAGAACTCCTTTTTCTACAAACATTTATGAGTCAGAGTACTTAAATCTAACTTTTAACAAAAGTGGTTTAGCAGGAAGATTTTCTTATACTACTGGATTTGATGATCTGGATAAAGGAGCAGCTCAAGTATTATTACAGTACGATTATTCAATAATTGATGTAAACTTAGAATACAACTGGAATATCTCTGATAGAATATCACTTAGACCAGGTTTTAGTTATCAAAGTGCAAAATACAACAATGAAGACTACGTAGATATTACTCAAGGTACCATTGGCGTATTCCAAGGTGAACAAACTATTGAGAATATTGCTGGTTCGTTAATGGCCGATATCGAGTTGACTGAAAAATTGAGATTAGTTGCAGGTGGTAGAGTTGATAAATTTAACGCCCCTGATGAAGCCTATTTTGCATACCAGTTTGCTGCTACCTATGATATTAATGACAAAAACTTGTTAAGAGCAGTTGTTTCTAAGTCTAATAGTGGTTCTTTTCTTGGGCCAAATTACCTAGACGTTCAGTTACCTCCTGCTAACCTTTATTATATGGGAGATAAAACATTAGACCTTTTCCAAATTCAAATGTATGAGATTGGTTATAGAACTAAGTTGAGCAACAAGTTTGAGTTGAACGTTGAAATATTCAGACAAGAAGCTAAAAACACTAATGCTCTAGTAGCAGAATTTCCTCAAGCTCCTTACACTTTTGGAGGTGAGTATTTTGTTTACCAAAATATGCCTGCTGAGTCAGTACAAAACGGTATGACAATATCTGCTAATTACGTGGCTTCCACTAAATTCCAGTTAAAGCCTTTCTTAACGTTCCAGAAAACGGAAACAGATAACGTAGCTTCTTCACAAACATTCATAGGTCTAACAGAACTTAGCAATGTAGAAAACGATCAAACGCCTTCAGTTTTCGGTGGATTTTACTTGAACTATAAGGCTACTGATAAGTTGACCATCAACTTAAACCCTTATTACACAAGCGAGCAGAACCAATATAGCTTCTATAACAGTGCACTTGGAAACCCTGCAACTACTGCGAATCAAATTGATAGCAGAGTAATACTTAATGCTAAAGTTAACTACCAATTGTCAAGCAAATTTGACATCTATGTTAACGGCAGAAACTTATTAAACCAAGAAAAAAGTGAGTTCTTTGGTACTGACAGAACATCAATGCTATTGATGGCTGGCCTTAGAGCTAACTTCTAAAGATCTTCATAATTGTAGTTTTTAGGTGAAGTTGATAGTTTAAGTCCCGGAGTGGTTACCGGGACTTTTTCTTTTTTATATATTTAGGAAAGTTTCGAAGCAGGTTATAATATTTGAGGACTGATGTCAGGAGGTGCAAGCCATATTTATGATATGATTGGAAGAATTAAGGGGAATTCCAACCTAATATCCAAACGTCCATATCGTATTAAAGTAAAGGAAGCCTAATTATCGAATATACCGGTTTCATGACCATCTAGGCTCACCGTGTTTTTCTCCTTCCAATAATCACGAATACCTTCCTCCCCCTTTTTATTAGCCCATTCTTTAAGAATAGTACGCTCTTCTTTAAAATCCATTAAAGGAACCGCAAAACCACAGGATGTTTGAACCAAACTCACCTCTACTTCGATGATTTGGCGAGCTCCAGCAGCTGTTGAGAATAAATCAATATACTTTGCAAATTCATCATCTCTCTCATGATAAACTTTTGCATGACCATACAGCCTTAAGATCAAAGGTTTTCCTTCAAATGCACAAAACATGATCGTTATTCGATTCTCATTTTGCAAGTGAGTAGCTGTCTCATTACCACTACCTGTCAGGTTCAGCCATACCAATTTATTTGCGTCAAGCACTCTGAGTGAATCCATTCCTTTCGGAGAAACATTAACACTGCCTTCGGCCATGGCAGTACCTACAAAAAATATCTTTTGCTGCTCAATAAAAGTTCGTAGTTCTGGGGTGATAGATTTAAGTTTCTTGCTCATCGACTGTTAGATTATTGTGAACACAAGTTAAAACCCAATTTTTAAATAATGGATTCATTCGGTAAATTACTTTTATAAAATATAGTTATGCCTGAGAATAAGACTAAACCAACCGAGCTTTCTGTTACTGACTTTATCAATAGTATTGAAGATGAAACAAAGCGTAATGATTGCATTTATGTCCTAAAGTTGATGCAGGAAATAACCCGCAGTGAGCCTAAAATGTGGGGTACTAGCATGGTAGGTTTTGGAAACTATCACTACAAATATGATAGTGGACATGAGGGTGATATGTTCAGAGCCGGGTTCTCTCCAAGAAAAACAGCTTTAACCCTATATATAATGGCTGGCTTTTCCAGATATGATGAGCTTTTAGATAAACTCGGGAAATACAAAACGGGAAAATCGTGCCTTTACATTAAGAAATTAGCAGATATTGATTTGGATGTCTTAAGGAAATTAATTGAAGCCTCAGTTGCCTTTATGAATGAACGTTATCCTCACTAATTACTATTCAACGACTTTTCCAGTAAAGAAACTCAAATTTCCTGCTATGGGATTGCCATCCGTTCTTCTAAAACTAACTATTTGGCCGACATGCCAAATGCAATCAGCTATAGGTCCATTCAGATGATTCCAGAATGGATATTCCACTATACCATTTCTGCCTTCATAAATGATCTTCATATTATCAAGATCATCTGATTTTTTCAATATTTCACTAGCCTGAAACAAATTATTAAGGGTCACTTCTCTCATTTCCTTAAATGTCAAAGTAGTGTCTGCTCGTTGGTTTACCGTATTATTAGTTGCATTTACTACCATCCATGACATCTCATAAACATGTTGAATGGATTGACCAATAGTTCGGCCATCGGTACTTGGCTTAAATTTCAGATTATCTTCTGTAAGGTCTTCTGTAGCCCAATAAAACCTGAATCCTAAGCCATCAATCATCCGTGCTGCAACGGTTCCTGCAGAATAATTATCGGGATAATTGGGTACTTCTCGGTATGGTAAATCTGACTGTGCTTGTAATGACATACTATATAAAAGTAATAAAAATGCGATATAGAGTTTCAATGTTAGTAACATACTTGTTTGAATTTATTTTAAGAAAATTAATAAGAAATGTCTCATAATCAATGACCTACAACCATAAACCGGTTTGTTCTTTCAAAAAATTTCTTATCTTGAAGCATGTTAAGTGAAGAATTGGCCAAAATACTTGAAACTGAAAATTATCATTTCAGCCAAAAGCAAAGCTTAATCATATTAAATAGACCGTCTAAAATGATTACAATATGGAAGGTCTCATCTATTATTCTGATTGTTGCTCTACCACTACTTTCTATCTACACGAATATTACACTTGTCTTTTTGACAAGTATTCTGCTTTTCGGAGTTCTTTATAAACTACTCACTGATACAGAGGTTCCTTTAGAGGTAGAAATAGATCTAAATTCGAAATCAATAAAACTCATAAGCGCTACTGGACTAAAAAATCAGTCTTTAAAATTTAATGAGATTGCAAATTTGCGAGTTACTTCATTTGAAGAATTTCAAGACTCCAATGCCTTTAAAGACTCGGTTTCAAAAATGCAGTACTTCATCGATATTGAACTAAAACATCATAGGCATTCAATAATTAAATTCACAAAATCAACTCCTGAAACCGTTAACCAAATCAAAGACGCTTTCAAAACTATTTTTGGAGTACCTGAACCTGTCAAAGCTTAAGCTTGTTATCCAACGTTAGCTTTTACAATAACTAAATCATTGCATGAGGATTTTTATTAAAAACATGGTTTGCAACCGATGCGTCATGGCGGTGGAAGCTCTTTTCAAAACAGAAGGTTTTAAAACAAATCATGTGAGTCTAGGTGTTGTTGACACTAAAGAAACTTTGACTTCAGAGCAATTAAAAACTATAGAGTCAAAACTAAAGGACATAGGTTTTGAACGTATCAGTGATAAGAAAAGTCTAATCATCGAAAAAATAAAGACTACAGTTATTGAACTGATACATCATTCAGACAATCAGATTAAAACCAACCTATCAGATTACCTATCTGAAAAATTAAACTACGACTATCATTATTTGAGTAACATATACTCTGAAATAGAAGGGACAACCATAGAAAAATTCTATATCGCTCAGCGGATAGAAAAGGCAAAAGAGTTAATGGTTTATGATGAACTCACGTTAAGTGAGATAGCCTTTAAACTACATTATTCTAGTGTGGCCCATCTCAGTAGTCAATTCAAAAAGATAACAGGCCTTACTCCAAGCTATTTTAAGAATATTCGAGCTGAGAAACGAAAGCCGCTAGATAAAGTGTAGATTTTGAAAATCATTATCAGAATAATGTAACATATTACCTTCTGATTGAACCGATATTTGCATCATAATTAAAGAAAGAAAATTATGGATGCGATAAAAACCACTATTAATACATTTCCTATGATGAATATGAAATGCGCTGTATGTGCATCAAGTATAGAGCGTGTCTTGAAGTCTCAACCTGAAGTAGATCAAGTATCTATTGATTTAGAAGGTGCTCAAGTTACCATTGAGTATGATGATCAAGCAATTAGTAAAGTAGAACTTAAAAGAGCAGTGCAGTCCATCGGCTATGATATCGAAATTGATCAATAGACCGAAAGAAATTCATTGTTTCAATTGACATTAAAATAATATGAGCAATTCACATATAGTTAAAAACACATTTCCTGTACTGCATATGACTTGTGCTTCATGCGCCAATAGTGTTGAGAGCATGTTAAGTAACCAAAAAGGTGTAGAACAAGCGGCTGTTAATTATGCAAACGCTTCAGTAAAGATTAGCTATGATGACAGTCTGATAAAACCTGCACGCCTTCAAGAAGTAGTTCAGTCAATAGGCTATGACTTGGAAATTGAGGACACCGAGCAGACCACAGAAAAGATGGAAGCTCAACAAAATGCCAAAATCAAGGAAGTAAAAAACAAAACCATCGGTGCGGTAATACTAGCCTCACCGATAGTTATTATTAGTATGTTATTTATGAATAGCAATGGGCATTCATCAATTCCTTTTGCCAATGAAATCATGTGGGTTTTGGCTACCCCTGTTGTTTTCTGGTTTGGTAAAGATTTCTTTATCAATTCCATTAAGCAAGCAAAACATAGACAAGTCAATATGGATACTTTGGTGGCATTAAGTACCGGAGTAGCTTATTTATTTAGCGTCTTCAATACACTATTCCCTGACTATTGGCTAAATCGTGGTCTTCAGCCTCATGTGTATTTTGAAGCGGCAGCAGTGGTTATTGCTTTCATCTTATTAGGAAAATACCTGGAGGAAAAAGCCAAAAGCAACACCTCCTCGGCTATAAAAAAACTAATGGGACTACAGCCTAAAATGGTAAATGTCGTCATTGGTAATAAACTTGCCATGCCTACCCCTATCGAAAAAGTGCGATTAGGAGATATAATACAAGTGAAGCCGGGTGAAAAAATAGCACTTGACGGCACCATCATAGACGGAAGTTCTAATGTAGATGAAAGTGCCATGAGTGGTGAACCTATTCCATTAGAAAAACAGAAAGGCGATCATGTTTTAGCAGGTACCATCAATCAAAAAGGCAGCTTCAAATTCAAAGTCAAAAAGCTCAGTCATGACACACTTTTAGCACAGATCATTAGAACTGTTCAAGATGCACAAGGAAGCAAGGCACCAGTGCAAAAGCTTGTAGATAAAATAGCTGGAATTTTTGTACCTATTGTAATAGGCATCGCCCTCATAACATTTGCAGTCTGGTATTTTTCCGGTGGAGTGCATGCCTTTACTCAGGCCTTATTATCGATGGTTACCGTATTGGTTATTGCCTGTCCTTGTGCTTTAGGTCTTGCTACACCAACCGCTATTATGGTGGGCGTGGGCAAAGGCGCTAACAATGGTATTTTAATTAAAGATGCTGAAAGTCTTGAAATAGCCAAGAAAATAGACGCTATCGTTTTGGACAAAACTGGCACTATAACCGAAGGCAAGCCGGTTGTGACTGACATTTTGTGGCATGATGACGATGATAGCAAAAAAGATATTCTGGTCGGATTAGAGCATCAATCTGAACATCCCTTGGCCGCTGCAGTAGTCGAACACTTTAATGATAGCTCCTCAGCCGCTATTACATCATTTACAAGTATTACAGGTAAAGGTGCATCTGGTCAAAATGATGGTAAAACCTACCTAATTGGTAATGCCAAATTATTAGAAGAACATGACATTAAGATTACTGAATCACTAGTGAAAAAAAGTGATGATTGGAAAAAAGAGGCCAAAACTGTCGTCTGGTTTGCCGATGATAAGAAAGCTTTAGCCGTACTATCTATTGCAGATAAGATAAAAGAAACATCTGAAGAGGCAATAAAAGCTTTGCTGGCATTGAATATAGAAATTCATATGCTCACTGGTGATAATGAAGCTACAGCCTCTGAGATAGCAAAAATGGTTGGAATCAACAATTACCAGGCTGAAGTGCTTCCCAAAGACAAATCGGAGTACATTAAGAAACTTCAAGCGAATGGAAAAACGGTAGCGATGGTGGGTGATGGCATTAATGATAGCACGGCTTTAGCTCAGGCAGATGTAAGTATCGCTATGGGCAAGGGAAGTGATATTGCTATGGATGTGGCGAAGATGACCATCATCAGTTCTGATCTCAATAAGATACCAGCAGCGATAAAGCTGTCTAAATATACGGTGGCTACCATACGCCAAAATCTATTTTGGGCATTTATCTATAATGTTATTGGTATTCCAATAGCCGCAGGTGTGCTCTACCCTTTCAACGGTTTCTTATTAAATCCAATGATAGCCGGAGCAGCCATGGCTATGAGTAGTGTTAGTGTAGTAAGCAATAGCTTAAGACTTAAGTTTAAGAAGCTTTAGTATGCGAGTAAACACCAATAAATGGAATAAAATAAGGTACACTTTCTTTACGCCTGTCTACAATCTGATTGGTAATGTATTTAATAAATACAGGAAGCTATCTATCGATCAGCTTGAATTAAAGCCTGGAGATAAAGTATTGATTGTGGGAGGTGGAACAGGGTTAGAATTACAGTACCTTCCTCAAACTGTGAGCATTATGGCAACTGATTTCACGCCCTCCATGGTCTCAAGAATGAAAAAGGCATTGCACGAACATCAGCTGCAGGGTGAGGCAAAAGTTATGGATGGTCAACATCTTGAATTTGACGATGCCACTTTTGATAAAGTGATTCTTCATTTGATACTCGCAGTAATTCCAGATACGAAAGCCTGCATTCAGGAAGTTGAGCGGGTGCTGAAGCCTAGAGGAAAAATTGTCGTTTATGATAAATTTATTCCTAATCACAGCAAACCTAGCTTGTTTAGGAGAATAGGTAATTTATTTACCAATCTACTTGCCACTGACATCACCAGAAGTTTAAGTGAGATTCTTATTCATACAAACCTTAAAATTATAAACACACTCAACGGAGGCTTTAAGGGCGTTTTCAAGATTTATGTTTTGGAGAAGGGCTAAAATCGAATACGAAAAAAGTCCCGGAAACCACCCCGGGACCAAAACTATTCCTAAACAAAAATTAGAATATTAATTATTAGTACTCAGTGCTTCTATTTCAAGAGACTCCACCTCTAATTGAACTTGAGAAAGAAGACAATAAATTCCATATAAACCATTAGTGTCATATTTGTTATTGAATTTCTCACTTAGCCATTTATTCTTGTCTTTGATATCCAATAGCGAAGAGTTCATCTGTGGTTTAACTTTCGACAACTCCAGATTGAATTTTATGAGCTTTTCGCACAATTCTGGTCCGTTAAATTGATGGTTTTGTTTGTTATCAAACATTACATCCATCAAATCATCCCCCTGTTCATTAACATTGTAACCGTCTAGCTTTCTACTTTCTGATGTGGGATCAACTTGTAGTACAATATACTCCTTCAGTCCATCAATGTAATTGATTACATTTTGAGAAGCTGATGTCAAATCACTAGAAGGCGAATGCTTCCTTAGGTCAACCAATCTGGCCATTTTTGAATCAATAGATGCTTCTAGTGTGGCATTAACTGATAACAATGAATCTCTATAACTATGAGATGTCTTTTTGTTGCTGAATGCAAAGAAAGTACTAACAATAGCGAGCAAGAGCACTGATACTGTGGCTGGTTGTAATTTAGTGAGCACATCTGCTCCTGCCGATTTGACCAATAAAGGCAGAAATACCATCAAAATAATTCCTATTCCCAGAAATAAAAATACCTGACCTCCTGGCAAATGCAATACCTGAAAAAACACTCCTATTATAAAAGCCTCGGCACCTAAAAAACCGCTTATATTTCTGATTTTACTCAGAAGTATATCTGATTGCTTCAATGTTAAAATGAGTAGCATTGGCAAATAGCCAAAAGTTAATCCAATAGTACCAAGCAATATCAATTCGTTAGATGCTGGTAGCGATTGAATTTTCATAATAGAGCCTAGCATGAGAACTGCCGAGCTTCCGATTCCTATAATGTTCATTACTTTTTTCATGTTGTTGTATTTTTGAGTTATTAAATAATTTGTTTGCTCTTGAATTTCCCTGTAGCCATCAGGGAAGAATGTTGATTTTAACCTCTCGTAGACCTGTTCGAAAGGTGTGTTTTCATTGCCTTCATATTCTAATATACAGCAGATGTGATCTAGCAGATCTTCCTCCAAATCCTTTTTCTCTATCCCATTCTGCCTGATATCACCTTTGATCAAATTAATCTGAAGTGGGGATAGCGTCATCATGTGGTAGCTGGATTATCTGATAGAATATTTTGTAGCGTTCCTATAAACTGATGAAGCTCGGAAACCTTCTCCTCAGTACTTAACTTTCCCTTCTCTGTGAGGCTGTAATATTTTCTCACCCTGTTACCAATCATCTCCTCATCAGTCTTAACTAATCCATCATCTTTAAGCTTATGTAGTGCTGGATATAATGACCCTTCTTTAATCATAATTTTATCAGCAGATAAAATCTTGACCCGTTGCGTAATCTCATAACCATACATCTTTCCATTGTGAGACAACAGCTTTAAAATGATAGTGGTTAGTGTGCCTTTTAACAATTCTTTAGAGTACATAGCAGTTCTTTACATAGATGTTCTATGCAATTATATATAGAAGTTCTATGTATACAAAATTATTTTTTACATTTTATTTACAAAAAATAAAAATACTGCATTCATTCATTTAGAAATCGTTTGCATTAACAGCTCACTCACTTATATTTGCCATAGAACTGATAACTATTAAAAAGCGTATTATGAAATATTTAATAATCTGCACAGTATTAACTCTGTGCTGCTTAGTTAGCTTCGGTCAAAATAAGAGCGATTTGAAAGGGCCTGCAGCAAAGAATTATAAGCCTTGGCAAGATAAGTCGATTGGCAGTCCATTAGTTACTCAAGGTGAAGTCAATAAGTTTTCAGGACCTGAGGCTAAAAATGTTAAGGTATGGGAAAAAAGTAATAAAAATATGATTGCGGTTAAGGCTGTGGCCAACAAGCCTAAAGGTTATAAGGCTAAGAATAGCAAAGTTTGGAAGGACTAAGAATAAACGGTTAATCATGAAAAAAGGCCGTCAGTTTTTTTGACTGATGACCTTTTAACTTTCACAGGTTTTGGTTAAAGTTTTTGCTTGGTAATTAAGTTTGATTATCAATCCGGGTGTTCCGTCTGAACACACCGGATTGATTCAACTTACCTAATTAAACTACACTAGCACTTCTGCAGAATTCACTGTTTTAATAATTCTTGCAGCAATTTTATACGGATCTCCATTAGACGAAGGTCGTCTATCTTCCAGCCATCCTTTCCATCCTCTTTCGACAGTAATTAAAGGTATTCTGATAGATGCCCCCCTATCTGAAACGCCATAAGAGAAGTCATTTATTGAAGCCGTTTCGTGTTTCCCAGTTAGGCGTTGCTCATTGTGAGCTCCATATACCTCTATATGTTCTTTTACCACTGGCCTGAATGCTTCACAGATTTCTTCATAAGTAGCTTTGTCACCACAAGTTCTCAATATATTATTCGAAAAGTTAGCGTGCATGCCTGACCCATTCCAATCGGTATCACCAAGTGGTTTAGGATGATATTCGATGTACCAACCGAAACTTTCGCTCAATCTATCTAACAAATATCTGGCTACCCAAATTTCATCTCCAGCTTTTTTAGCACCCTTTGCAAATAATTGAAACTCCCATTGGCCACATGCCACTTCTTGATTAATCCCCTCGAAGTTTAAACCTGCCTCAATACATAAATCAGCATGCATTTCAACCAATTCTCTTCCATGGGTGTTTTTGCCGCCAACAGAACAGTAATACATTCCTTGAGGTGCTGGATAACCATTTGCAGGGAATCCAATTGGCAACCTTGTAGCAGTATCCATGATAAAGTATTCTTGCTCGAAACCGAACCAAAAATCATCGTCTTCATCATCAATTGTTGCTCTTCCATTGGAGATATGAGGCGTGCCATCAGCATTCATTACTTCTGACATCACCAAATACCCATTTACTCTTGTTGGATCTGGATATATAGCTACCGGTACCAATAGACAATCAGAAGAACCTCCATCTGCTTGTTGGGTGGAAGAACCGTCAAAAGACCAGTTTCCAAGCTCCTCTAAAGTTCCTTTGAAATCCTCATGCTCCTCTACTTTAGTTTTTGATCTAATATTTTGTGTTGGTTTATACCCATCTAACCATAGGTATTCTAACTTTATTTTAGCCATAGTTGTATTCTTATTTAACAGTTAATCAATTTTTTATAGGTGAATGCAATCACCAATCATCATTTAGTTTTACAGTAATATCATTGTCCTTCATTTCAGGAATCATAGCCATCCTATTTTTGATATTTTCAATAACCTTCTCAAAATTTTCAAGCATACTTTCCTTATGTGATTTCCAAACTTTACTAGGTTCTTTAAGCATCACTTCAACTGGTCTCTCCCCATTTCGCTTTTCCACAAATCGCCCATATCTACTGCGCTCATACTCATAAAAAACCATGTCACTAATAATGCATCTATACTTACTATCCTTTACCTCTATTTGCAGATTATACTTCAACTTCCCATCAGGTACTTTAGTTAACTTTTTGCTATAAAGCATAAATGATGATTGTTTGGTAAAAACCATTCCCGTACCAGTATTTTCACCATCTTTTCTTGTTATATCAGCAGCATTGCTGATGAGTGTGTCATACCCAATATTAGTTTCCACCACTTCAATAAAGATTATCCTCGCATTATTATTATAACTTAACTCCAACTCGGTAGCAGGATTCTGTTGAAATAAAAGGAAGAACATCATTAAGGTTAATTGCATATTCGAATTAGCTTTAAAAAGAGTAGACTGCAGCTAGAACGAATGATGATAGGCTTTTTGAAGGGCCAAGATCATTGTCAAAGAATGTAGCATCTTCACTTCCAGAATCTAATCTAAATTCAGGAATGATGGTTAAATCGCCTACTTTATACTGACCACTGAATGTAATATCAATAATGCTTGCATCACCATTAGCATCGTATGCTCCAATCGCACCGGCACCACCAGCAAACTCACTAAAATATTCCAATCTTGTACCTAATGAAAAGACATCTGATGCAGCAACTTGCAAGTACAACGCTGCGCCTAAAAACCCATAATCATCACCAGTTAGATCAGTGATAGTAGTGCCATCAAACCCTTCTCCTACACCTGTTGAGTTGTAAGTTGCATTAACCCCCAAATACAACTTATCTGACAAATCAATACCACCTGTTAAGTCTACTTGGAAAGTAGCACCACCAGACGTGTCTCCTGCACCATTAAAAGTTTCATCTAACTTACCATCTTGATCACCGTAGAGGAAATTGAGATAAAACCCCTTCATTCCAAGTTGTGCGCCTAATGTGTAAGTTGAAGTAGGATTGAAATCCGTTAAATCTGTAGGGTTAAATACTCCTACCATTGCTGATACATCATCTGATAATGCAAAGTCAGCCTTCAAACCAGTATGAGAAAAAGGTCCATAGCTAAACATATAAGAGGTAGAGTAATTGAAGTTAGCTGCTGGGGATATCACCTCATAGCCAAGGTATGTGTTAAAATTTCCAAACGATAATGTTACTTTATCGCTGACATTCCAGTAAACGTAGAGTTGATTAACAATATTTAGCGCTGGGTTCGAGGCAAATACAGCATCAGCACCTCTTGGCCCAAATACTAAATCAGCAACAAAGCCTGACTTTTCACCTTCTTTTGCAAATATTAAATTTGCCATACCCAAAGAAAATCCTGGAAGATTGGCAAATGAACTTCCTGGTGCAGTATAGGCATCCGCCCTATTAGGAGCTGAAAGATTACTTCTAAAGTAGGCATCTACTGAGCCTGATATAGTTACAGCCGAAGACTCTATTTCTTCTTCTTGAGCAATGGCCACAGTAAATGATAAGAAAAGGGCCATTATTGATAAAATATTACGATTTTTCATTTTAAATTTGAGTTACAGTTAATGAAATATTTAATTGTTGAGAGCTCCTGCCTGATGAGGTGTCCAATCTATATCAGGCGGAGCTTTGTTATATTATACGAAATTTTCTATTCGTCATACACGATAGTATATCCTCTAATACCGTGCTCATGGCTATCTAATCCAGCTTTTTCATGTTCTTCAGATACACGCACACCAGTTGTTTTCTTCATAACAAAGAAGATCAAGAAAGCTGAGCCAAATGCTGCAGCTCCACATATAAGAACACCAATAAGTTGAGTTAGGAAGGAGTGATCTGGGTTGCTTGAGAAAAGACCTACTGCTAAAGTTCCCCAAATACCACAAGTTAGGTGAACTGAAACAGCACCAACCATGTCATCAAGTTGGAATTTATCCAAAGTAACTGCCGACAATACAACTAGGATACCTGCCACAAAACCTACTAGCAACGCCCACTCTGGGTTTATTACGTCAGCACCTGCAGTAATACCAACAAGACCAGCAAGAATACCGTTAAGCACCATACCTAAATCGAGTCTTTTAAAAACAAAGTAACTTGCCACAAGACCTCCAATTGCCCCCGTACAAGCAGCCAGGCATGTGGTTACTAATACAAATGATGTTATACCCGGATCAGCAGATAATACAGATCCTCCATTAAAACCAAACCAACCTAACCAAAGTAGAAACACGCCAATTACTGCTAATGGCACACTAGATCCTGGCTTGTCCATAACCTTGCCGTTGACGTACTTACCAATACGAGGTCCAACTATGATAATACCAGCTAAAGCTCCCCAACCTCCAACAGAATGTACCAATGTAGAACCTGCAAAGTCATAGAAACCCATGGCATCTAAAGCACCACCACCCCACTTCCAACTTCCAATAAGTGGATAAACAATACCCACAAATAACAATGTGAATATCAAATAAGAAGTAATTTTAATTCTTTCTGCAACTGCACCAGAAACTATTGTTGCTGCAGTTGCAGCAAACATGGCCTGAAACAAAAAGTCTGTCCAATAGGTATATCCTCCACTTGCATATTCTTCAGTAAGGCCACCATCAGGTAGTGTTAAAAAGAAACCTGCAAAGCCAAACCATCCTGAATCGCCCTCAGCAAAGCCAGGGTACATCAGGTTAAAGCCAATGAGGAAATAAGTTAAAATGCCGATTACAGGAGTAAGTGTGTTTTTAAATAATATGTTGACTGTATTTTTAGCCTGGCCAAATCCAGCTTCAACACCCGCAAACCCTAAGTGCATAATAAAGACCAATGCAGTACATAGCATCATCCATACATTGTTTGCTGTTAAGAAGTTGGCTGCTATAGAGGATATCTCCTCAGTTTGCAAAACTTCCGCTGCCTCCACAACCTCAGTTGCTGAAGCCAATCCCAACATCATATTGGAATATAATTCTGGTAGTAAAAATTTTAACATTATTTTATTTTGTTTAGTTAGTAATTATCAAAATTTTATTCGTTTTGATTTAACAAATAAATAATAATGATTTTTACTTTCAAAACTGTTATAGGG
>CAYGNU010000056.1:0-14062 GCA_964351175.1 uncultured Roseivirgaceae bacterium
ACCCAATACTCGTTGTTGAGGTGAAAAATGTCCTCATTAATTGGTTCAATTAGCTTCGCACTATTGGCATTTACTGTTTCTAGAAAGTGTCTTAAGGTAGAGGTTTTCTGAATTTCACTAGTTGTTTCACCGTAACCAGTTGAAGCTACTAACGCATTTTCAATATTAAAGTTGTTTTGGTTGATGAGGTACACTGACCATTCATCAACATTCATTTCATTGGTCTTTTTGGCACCGGCTACGGTTACATTTTTAACCTTTGGTTTCTCGATGTCTTTTTTCATATCAGCTTCATTTCAAAAAGGCTGGCAATATTCTTCTTTAAAATTTCTTCTACTTCTTCTATTGGCACGTCATGACCCAATTCCTTGTTCAACGAAGTCACTTCTTTATCCTCAATACCACAAGGGATGATATTATTGAAGTATTCTAGGTTGGCATTTACATTAAATGCAAAGCCGTGCATAGTCACCCAACGACTTGATTTTACTCCTAATGCACATATTTTTCTGGGGTTTTTCTGTTTCTTATAATCCAGCCAAACACCTGTCAAGCCGTCAATTCTTCCTGCTTCAATACCATAATTCACTAAAGTCATAATCACTGCTTCCTCTAGCAAACGTAAATATTTATGAATATCAGTAAAAAAATTATCTAAATCCAGAATTGGATAGCCAACAATCTGACCTGGACCATGGTAGGTAATGTCTCCACCTCTATTGATTTTATAGTAAGTAGCATGGTTTTCTTTTAAACCTTGCTCATTAAGAAGAAGATGCTCTTCACTGCCACTTTTCCCTAGCGTATAAACGTGCGGATGCTCACAAAAAAGGAGATAATTGTTGGTTTCCAACTGTTCTGCCAAATCAACCTTTCTATTCTCAATCTTGAGCTTAACAATATCATCAAAAATATCGGTTTGATAATCCCATGCTTCTTTATAATCAATAAGGCCAAGGTCAATGAACTTTACTTTTTTATTGAGTTTATGATTCACTTTTTTAGTTTATAAGCGTGATTGGAAATTATTCTGTTTAACTTATATGTAAGATAAATGACGTCTGACTTTCCATAAATGACGTATAATATAACAGCAACCAAAGGTAGATAATTCTATGAACACAAAAGCTCAAATCGGAACTGAGGGTGAAGAAGCTGCCGCTCATTATTTAAGACAAAAGGGTTTTACCATCCTTTGTCAAAACTTCCGCCATAAAAGATCAGAGATTGATATTATCTGTTCAAATGACAAACTTCTTGTTTTTGTTGAAGTGAAAACTAAAAGCTACACCGCCTTTGGTGAACCAGAAGTTTCGGTAGATGATAAGAAGGCTAACAAGGTGATGGAAGGTGCTGAACATTATATTCAGGAAACAGACTGGAAAGGAGATGTTAGGTTTGATGTGATATCTCTCGTAAAATCAAATGGTGACTATACGATTGAGCATTTTGAGGATGCTTTTTATTGAGTATTAACTTGAATACACCCGTTAAATACGAGTGCTAGCCTGAGAGGTTCAATTAGTATTTTGACATCTAGTAGTTAAAATTCGGCTTGTCATCCCAGCCATTTATCGGAGACTCAACACTATCAGGAACTGGAATTTTGTGTAAAATAATACCTCTTCCCTTAAAATTCTCCGGGTATTCAACCAAAAACTTCTTCTGTTTTAATACAATGTCTTCGACCTTATTATAATTTAACGAAGCTTTGTATTCTATTCCATCAACGAAATATATAAAACTTGCTCTATCCCCACCCTTGGCTGGACTAAACTTCTTTTCAAAAACTGCAATTGCATAGTCTTGTGGTTGGATATCTAAATACTTTTGATAACCTAAATACAGCGTAGTAAGTACTGCGACTATAACAAGGGACTTTATCAAGCTTTTAGCTTCTGATTTATTCATGACTAATTAATTTCGCAACTAACGCTCGTTTTTAACGAGTTTTTTGTACTATTTAAAAAGCACAACTATCCTCCGCTGGCGCTCGTTTTTAACGAGTGCCTTATTCTATTCCAAAAGCACAACATCCAACAAACCTTTTATACCAGCATAGTCTCTAGCCGAGCTATAAAGATAGTGTTCTGGTTCTTCAACAATTTCATTTTCTATAGGATTATTATGGATGTAATCTAGTTTTTGATCTAAAAACTGATTGGTAAGAATTTCCTTAGGTTGATTTCCATCTTGCCAAACTTTGTAATTGGTTATTCTAGTCAATTGTTCTCCCGATTTTTTAAAAGCTCGTAAAAGCCATTCTTTCCTACTTTCATTTATCAAATCCATTTCTTTAACTATGGCTTTTGATGTATACTTTTTAAAATCTCTAATTATGCCTGATAAATCACCATTTTTAGTGCTAATGATCATATGAAGATGGCTTGGCATTAAACACCAAGCATGAATCATTAGGCCCTTTTCCTTCTGGCAATATTTCAAAGATTCAACTATTATATGTTTGAATTCATTTCTCGAAAACAAGTCAATCCAATAAACAATAGTTGAGGTAACAAAATATATTCCTTCCGGATTGTGAAACTTGTATTTTTCAGACATCGCATAAAGGTATGGCTTGATGCTCAAATAAGGAAAAGTTAAATGCACTCGTTAAAAACGAGCACTAGCATCAGTGTTTATGCCTACCGCTTCTCATAAACCAGCTTGCCCTTCTCACTCCATTCTTTCCATATAAAGGGTTTAAATTCATCATCAAATGGGTCTTTTGAATAGCGGATGATCTTCTTTCTACGGCCTGAAGGATAATATTCTACCCAATCACCAACACGGTGGTCCCAGTTATATTCTCCAGCCACACCTACTCGGCCATCATTAAAGAAGTAATAATAGTTGCCTTCTTTTTCACCATACTCTATCGGTATGATCTCCTTCATATTCTCATGCTCACGGTCATAATAACTAACCTGAGACTCTCTTGGCCAACCTTTATAGTATTTTTCTTTATCTACCAATAGGTCATCTTTATCATATTCCATCCAGCGGCCATGCTTCATGCCTTTGTAAAAGATGCCTTCTTTTAACACCTGATCTCCTTGCATTTTTTGGTAAGTACCATGCAGGATGGCACCATACTTTTGATCAATCTTTCCGCCAACTCTAATCTCCTGTCTTCTGTAGTCATACCAGTATATATCCCTAACGTAGGTATCTAACTCCATTGGTTCCTTTAATACAAAAAAGAGTTCAACAGTAGTTCTTTCGCCAAAACCTTGTCTTGTAAATCGCTTCTTTGTTTTTATTCCATAAAATACTTTCCGCTTACGCTTTTTCTTTTTGACCTCAACATCCTCTAAATAATCTTCCCTTTCGTCAAGGTCAATAGTCACTGGCGAGCTAATCGTAAAACGCTCATCTACGCTATTAGGGTCAATATCTTCCTGAGCCCACAGTATGTGAGGCAAAGCGGCTATAATCGATATGTAAAGTAGTTTTTTCACCTTCTATTTAAGCAACGTAAAGTACCGCTTTTTTATTTTTTCAATCAAACAGTAAAAGCATTGAATATAATCTTATGAGTAACTCGAGTTGTTTTACCAAGCTAGTGTTAAATTTTTGACGCAACCTTTTGCAAGAAACTGAAGTCTAACTAACAGACTCAATCAACAGAAAATCATGAAAAAATACTTATTGTCAATCTTAGCACTATTCTCAACCACAATTCTACTAGCTCAAGATGGAGATTTTAATCTTGACAAGACCTACCCTATCAACTTGTCAGGAACAATTGTCCTCAAAACAAGTGATGCCGATATTACCATAACCGGATCAGATAGGAGTGATGTTCATGTGAAAGTAATGCGTAAGGTAACTAGCAAGGGGTGGTCAATGGGTACAAGAGAATTTACCATTGAAGTAGAAGAGAGGAGTGGAAATTTAGAGATTATAGAGCGTTCATCTGGTAGCCATGTTTCTTTTGTTGGCTACATGAGTGAGACCTACAAAATTGATATTGAAGCCCCTAGAGGGGTTAGCTTAGATTTAGATGGTGATGATGGCGACTATTTTATAACCTCCATTGACGGGGCGATAACATTAGATATTGATGATGGTGATGCAGACTTTAAAAACTGCAATGGCCGAGATTTTTCATTTAATCTGGATAATGGTGATATAAGAATGGATAAAGCTGCCGGTAGATTATCAGTTAAAATGGACGATGGTGATTTAGAAATTGACAATGCCGCTTTTACGAGAATAGATGCTACGGTTAATGATGGAGACATTAAACTAGCTACAACTTTAGACGATGATGGTGATTATTATATCAGAGCCGATGATGCTGGCCTTTATTTAGTAGTATTAGGTGGTGGCGGTCGCTTTGATATTCGCCATGACGATAGTAGAATATCTGCCTCAGGAGATTTTGAATTTATAAGAGAAGCCGAAGAAGAAACAATTCTTGAATTGGCAGGAGGCAATGCAAAATTCAATATCAAAACTGATGATTCAAGTATTCGGTTAAGTAAGGATTAAAGCGAAAAGTCTGGCGTTTGGCTGACACGAGCATAAGGAAATTGACCAATATGCTCAACAGAATAGTAATTATTTAGCCCACCAATACCGGCAATATTAGCCTGATCAAGATGAATATAGCCTTCATTGGATACCAAATGATCATCCACTAAGAGGTGCTCAATTGAGCCTATAACCATAATTGTATTGTTGATACTGATATCAACTTGTTGCTCAAACTTCATCCCTATTTTAATGGGGCTTTCAGCAACAAAGGGCGGTAAAAAATGATCAATCTGCATTGCATCAATCTGGCAGCGCTCAAACTCATTAACATCCCTATCAAACTTAGCAGAAGTATAATGTGCTTTTTCTGTCAATGAAGTAGGAATTGCATTAATGGTGTAATACTTCGTTTCCAAAATATTTTCCAACGTATGTCTTGGTACCTCTCCAGATGGTCTACAAATAAATGCCATCATTGCAGGATCACTCCCAAGATGAAACACAGAACTAAAGATGCCCAAATTCTTTTGCCCTTTAGATGATACTGTTCCAATCAGATTAGCCGGCTTAATACCAGTTACACTGTTAATGATATTTAATCGCTTAACTCGGGGAGTTTCCTCTATTTGAGATTTTGTTAGGTGCATAGTCGTCTTTCTTATACTATGCACCTAACAGTTTTTTTATTTAAGTGTTAAAGATAACGTCTAATTAAGTTTTGATTTAGTCTTAAACGCATCAAACTGCTTAGTCAGTTTTTCCAGTTGATCATAGGCATCTTTACCCATCATCTGATCCGCACCTGTAGTCATATAATAAAGGTATTCTATCTGGTCTATAAGCCTTGGCTGCGGGTAGGTGATGTCCTTCTCACGAATTTCAAGCAAATAGGCTTCTAGTACGGTCTTTCTTTCTTTATCAGCATCTTCCATCTTCTCTTTTACTTTGATTTTCTTAAGCTCCTTATTAATTTTATCTTCAACCATTCGAGCATCTGACAAAAGGGCGATCACCTTGTTGCTAAAAGCATACTGTGCCTCAATATCTGCAACACTAGTATTAGCCTCAGCTAATCTAGGATCAGGAAGTAATTCGAAGCTTTGCTCCAATACCTTATCACCAACATAGAGCTTGGCGGTGAACTTACCCGGTACCACTAAAGGCCCATTTTTATATTTTCTGTTATCTCTTGAGTCCCACGGTCCTGTTGAAGTCATGTCCCACTTAAATCGATTAATCCCTTTTTTATTATTTAGTGACTTATCCACAATGTAAGTGGTGCTATTCAGCGCCATGTTTTCTTCCTTAATAGGTGTCATTTTAGTTCCAGTAGTGTCACTATAATACGTGTTAACAACTTTGCCCGTAGCATCTGACAATTCTAGCTTTAATGCTCCTTTGGCTTTTTCAGCTAAGTAATAATCAACATATACCCCAGGTGCTGTAAACTGTGGCGTCTCATCCTCATCAAAACGCATATAAGTTTCGCGATCTCTGATGGTCTCTTTTGCAATAAATAGTGCTGCTTCAGTACCTGTTCCGCTAAAGTTAATTAAGGTGTTGATATTATCTCCAACCCAAAATCCTCTTCCCATAGTTGACATAACAAGGTCTCCCTGATGTAACTTAATATCAGTGATTGGTGTAATAGGCAAATTTTGTTGAAATGAGTGCCATTTTTTGCCATCATCAAAAGAAATAAATAAGCCATCATCTGTTCCTGCAAACAATAACCCTTCTCTATCAGGATGTTCACGAACAACTCTAATAGGAGTTGAAGCTCCTATTCCGTTTGATCCGTCAGTTAATAATGCCCAGCTCTTTCCATAATCTGTAGTTCTATAGATATAAGGTTTTCTATCACCAAGCTGATATCTCAATACAGCAACATACGCTTTGGCAGGATTATGAGGAGAAGGCTCAACGGCATCCACTCTTCCACCAGAAGGCATTTTGGGGGTTACATTTTTCCAATTGGCTCCGTCATCGGTAGTTACGTAAACAGGACCGTCATTTGCACCTGTCCAGATTACTCCCTTCTTAGCGGTAGATTCTCTAATAGCATAAATGGTACTGTAGTATTCTTCTCCGGTAATATCTCTGGTAATTGGGCTTCCAGAAATCACTTGCTTGTCTTTTTCAAAAGCCGTTAGGTCAGGGGAAATTGTCTCCCATGTTTTACCATCATCCTTTGTTCTGTGCACATATTGCGAGGTATGGTAAACCACATCAGGATTGTGTGGAGAAACATGAACCGGAGAAACTCTCTGAAATCTGTAAGTCAAATCTTTGGGATCATGTCCATACAAGTTGGCCGCCCCTACATAATAGGCCTTCTCTGTTCCAGTTATTTTGTTGAAAACACCAAACCTTCCTTTACAATTGGTATAAACGATATTATGATTACCCGGCTTCGGTACGGCTGGTCCAGTTTCGCAGCCACCAGTATTCATTATCCAGCCTACATCATAGGCTTGAATAGCACCTGGAGGATTACTCGGTACAGCAACGGTGGTATAATTATCCTGCATACCGCCATATAACCAATAGGGATATTGATCATCTGCCTCTACCTGATAAATCTCAGAGGTCGGCTGATTATATTGTGTAGACCATGTCTTTCCTCCATTGTGAGTCACATTGGCTCCGCCATCATTACTTTGAATAAATAAATCTGAATCATCAGGGTTGATCCACATGTCATGGTTATCACCGTGTGGTGGTGACATTCTGCTCCAATTTTTACCCCCATCATCTGAAGTATAGTATCCTGTGGCCATTACATAAAGCTTATCAGGGTTAGTTGGATCAACTTCGATATTGGTATAATAAAATGGACGAGTTCGTAAACCTCCTTCATTAGACATCAATTTAAACGATGCCCCTTGATCTTCAGACTTATAAACACCTCCCAAACTATCTGGTGCTTCCACTAATGCATAAATTATTTTTGAATCTACCTCTGAAACGGCCAAATCTATCTTTCCAATAAGTCCTGTAGGTAAACCTTTAGTAATCTTCTTCCAGTTTTTACCACCATCAACAGATTTATAAATACCTCCTTCTTCCTGAGATCCTCCGCTAATAATGGTCCAAGGTGTTCGTTGCGCTTTCCATGCTGTCGCATAAACTATTTCTGGATTACCTGGGAGCAATACAATATCTCTTGCGCCAACTTTATCAGAAACATAAAAAACTTTGCTCCATGTTTCACCACCATCAGTAGTCTTATATACTCCTCTTTCTGGGTTGGCAACAAATGGGTTACCAATAGCAGCAACATAAACAATGTTATGATTATCAGGATGTATCACCACCGCCCCAATTTGTCCTACTTTTTCAAGACCAATGTGCTTCCACGTTTTGCCGGCATCAATTGACTTATACATTCCCTTACCTTCAATAACATTACTCCTCAAGCCGTCCGTTCCAGTACCAACATAAACGATGTTAGGATCCTTTTGATCGACTGATATCGATCCGATTGAGGGCGTATCAAAAAATCCATCCGACACATTTTTCCATGAGGTTCCATAATCTTCAGATTTCCATACACCACCGCCTGTAGCGCCTAAATAAAATGTGCCTGGCTCTACTCGGGTACCAGCGACTGCCGTTACTCGGCCTCCACGAAGTGGGCCAACATTTCTAAACTCAAAAGCGGAGAAATCTTGTGCTGATAATAAAAGTGGAAATAATAATGTGAGAAAAAGTAAAGGTCTGATGGATCGATTCATGATGATAAGGTTGATTTCAATCTAATTTAGGTGAAATATTTACCTTTTGATAATCAACTATCTTAAGTAACCTTCATTTTTATATAAATGGTAATCTTAAAAATTGTCTGGTTTATGGAATTGCTATCAAAACTAATAAATTGAACCTTCGTTAAATTAATGTTATGACATTGAAAATGTATGAACACTCTTAAAGAACTCCTTAATCATTTTCCAAAGACAAATTACAAAATGCCTGTTTTGTTTGTTGGTCATGGCTCACCAATGAATGGAATCTTGAATAATGAGTTTAGCCAATATTGGTCACTATTGGCTGAAGAAATACCCAAGCCTAAAGCTGTTTTATGTATTTCTGCACATTGGTTAACACATGGCACTCACATTACGGCTATGGACTTCCCAAGAACCATTCATGATTTCGGAGGATTTCCAAAAGAACTAAATGATGTGGAGTATCCTGCTCCAGGAGATTCTCTACTGGCTGCTACAACCAAATCTTTAATCGACAAAACAGAGGTTGTACTGGATCATGATTGGGGTTTAGACCATGGAACTTGGTCAGTTGTAAAACATATGTACCCTTTGGCAGATGTTCCTGTGCTTCAATTAAGTATAGATTATAATAAGCCTCCTAAATATCATTATGAGCTTGGCAGTCAACTAAGTGCATTAAGAGAACATGGTATTCTAATTATGGGCAGTGGAAATATGGTTCACAATTTAAGAATCATGGACTTCTCAAAAATGAATAGTACAGAAAGTTATGGATTCGACTGGGCCAATGATTTAAATGAAGTTTTCAAAAATAAGATTGCAGGAAGTGATCATATGGCGCTTATTAACTATGATGCTCTTCACGAGGCAGCCAAATTAGCCATTCCAACACCCGACCATTATTACCCTTTATTGTACACTTTGGGCCTACAAAACAAAGATGATAAGGCTTCCTTTTTTAACGATAAGGCAGTGGCTGGTTCTATTACTATGACTTCAGTCCGATTTGGATAGGAATAGTCGGGGCTTCCCTTTCAAAGGGTAACATTAATTTCCCGAATCATCATCAAAATAATCATCTTCATCGAATTCTTCAGAGTTGATGATTCTTCCTATATCCAGAATTTTAAATTCTGTTCTTCTATTGACCTGATGCTCTTCCTCAGTAGCTGCATTAGGTATTATCAGTTTAGACTCGCCATATCCCCTAGCCACCAGCCTAGTTTTGTTAACCCCTTGTGATACGATATACTCTACTGCAGATTGCGCCCTTCGCTCTGAGAGTTTAAGATTGTATTGATCCGTTTGGCGATCATCTGTATGTGAACTTAGCTCAATTTTTATTTCAGGGTTATCTTTAAGAATTGTAACAAGTTTATCAAGTTCTAAAGCTGCATCATCCCTAATCTCATAGCGGTCAAGATCATAATAAATATTCTCCATTACGAAGATCTTATCCACCTCAAGCTTCTCAAGCACCATAAGCGTATCAAACTTAATATCCGTTACCAACTGAGTTAATGTATCTCTATTTGCTGATTTACCCACTGTTGTGAAAGGCTGTCTTGTAATAAGAAACTTTTGCTTTCCTCCTTTTTTGGAACCTACTAGGCTATAATGCTCATGCTCATATACTCTGAATAAAAATTTTCCATCGTCTTCGGTTGTAGTCTCATCGATTTCCTTGCCTTCATAATCCAGCAATTGTACTTCAACTCCCGGCAATATTTCAAGTTCATCCTTATCATTATGGGTCATGGTTACCCCTTCAAGATAATAATTGACAATTTTTAAGTCTGGGTCTTCATTAACAAAAGTATATATGTCATCGTCCCCTTCACCACCATCACGATTAGAAGTGAAGAACCCACGGTCAGCCTTAAACAAGAACATCCCAAAATCATCAGCATTTGAATTGATTGGTTCACCCAAATTTTCAATGTCCGTTTTTCCATTTCTCCTTTTGGCAACGAAAAGATCCAATCCACCAAAACCAGGATGCCCGTCACTCGCAAAATACATGTTACCATCATCAGAAATATACGGAAACATCTCATTTCCGGTAGTATTCACCTCAGGCCCAAGATTCGTAACCTTAAAAAATCTGCCTCTAGAATTTCTTCTTGCACTGTAAATATCAACACCACCGTAACCTCCGGGTCTGTTAGAGGCGAAATATAAGGTACGACCATCTCTACTGAAAGCAGGAGAAGAGTCCCAGTAACCTGGGTTGTTAATATTCAACATTCTTGGTTCAAGCCATTGTCCATTTCTCAAAACTGACATGTACAAATTAACATCTGCTGTGCCTTTTCGCTTTCCTGAATTACCTCTGGCAAAAACCATGGTCTTACCATCTGGACTAAAGGTTAAAGAACCTTCATTAATATTAACATTATTGATCAGGTTGCTAATCGACTGAATGGAAGTACTATCCACTCTGGCGCCTTTGGTTTGAGCTTTATAAATATTGGTAAATGGTGTACCTGTGGCTAAGTAAATCTTACTATCCCCTCTTGAAGAAGTAAAGTATAATTCTCCATCATTATAAATTGGAGCGTATTCGGCAGATTTGGTGTTAACTGCGCTCAGGTTTTTTACTTTAAAATAATTTTTCTTGGCTCTAATCTCATCAAGGTTGTTCAAATTATCGAATTCTTCATTGGCTCTTGCTACGAGTGTTTCGTCCGTTACCGTTTTTAAGTAGTCATTCAACTCAGCCCTTGCTTGCTCATATTGTCCTCTTGATTTAAGGGCAAAGGCATAAAACAATTGAATGGAATCATTCTCCAAACCGTTGATCATGGCCCGCTCATAATAAGGCGCTGCTTCAAACATTCTGTTTGACTGGCGATAAGACTCTGCAACAAAGAAGTTGGCTTCTGCATCTTCAGGAGTTTTTTCAAGCACTTTCGAATACATATCTATAGTATTTTGAAACCTACCTAAAGAGAATTCCTTATTAGCCTTTTTATTAACACTACATGCCGAAACTATTACCGTAAGTGTAATGACAAGGATTTTACGCATATGGCTCATACCATTAAGATTCATTTAATTATCGGTTAACCGCTCTGAATTGATAACGACAAAAAAATTAGTTCTGTTCTAAGGTTTTAAAATATCTGCCAGCCCAACTTTTTAAAACCGGCTGTTTCCATTCTTCATCAAGCTCTTTTTTTGAGCTTACTGAATTGTTATACAATACCGCTGATGAGGGAATATCACCACTTTCTACTTTACCTTTTAAGGTGCCGAGCGATTCTATAACTATCTGACCATTAAATATAAAGGCAATTTTTGTTCGGTCAAAAAGGTCTAATTTATATTCTGTATCTATGGCTTTCATAAATCCAACAGAAGCATCAATTGAACACCCTGTTGCTTGATTGAAAGACTCATCTACAGCTACAATTAAAAATCTATCATCACGAATTTCGAATGATGTTCTTAACTCTTTGCCATGGGCAGCCCACTGTTCCAAAAAGATATTGGTGTTTTTTGTAATAATCTCTTGTTCAGCACTGGTTAATGCTCTTTGAGATTGATACACCCAAACTCGGGCGTTGGCAGGCATTAAATCAAAAGGTGTTGTCATAAGTAATCAAATTTATGAATAAAACTGAAACTGCTTACGATAAGTTCTTAAAAGCTAAAGAAGCAAAAGTCATCAGAGCGACTTTTTTGAGGCAACATTACCTATTACCTTTTCCGTTAGTTTAGGTGAGTTGCCTATATTGAAGATACAATTAATACAAAAATGAAAAAAGCATATATATTAACCTTCATGATTTTTGCAGGATGCATAGGCACTGATGTGCTAGATGATCCTCTTGTTCCTCAAGAAATTACTATTAATGAAGGAACGCAAGCCCTATTGCTTGGAGAGAAAAAAAATTTTACTGTAACCTACCTTAATGAGTATGGGATTGAGGAAATTGTAACTCCAGAATGGTTTATCGAGAACACCGAAATTGCCTCTATCACTACATCTGGTATAGTTACCGCTAAAAGTATGGGACAAACCACATTGATTGCAAAATTTGATATGGCCGAAAGCAATCCTGTATTTATCACGGTTACTGGTTCTGAAGAAGATATATCAGAAGTGCTGATACAAACATCTGCCTCCCAAGTTGACATTGGGGGTTCCATTCAATTAACGGCATCAGCCAGAAACATATTAGGTGATGAATTAGAATTTACCGAAATAAGCTGGTCTGTTGATAATGAGGATATAGCCTCAATAAATGAAACTGGATTTTTGACAGGAAAATCACAAGGTGAGGTAAAAGTTACAGCAACTATTGAAGATATTAAAAGTGACCCTTACACTATTGGTGTTGGAGCCCAAGCAAAAACAACCACCCTTGGCGGTCAAAATGGCTATGTGGCAGAAGGGATGGTAACGCTTTCTAAAGCCCCAGACGGCAAGGTTACCCTTATATTAGCAGATGATTTTAAAACCGATTTTGCATTGGGAACATTTATCTATTTGTCGAATAGTACATCTGGAAGTGATACAAAGGCGAATGGACTTGATTTAGGTGAAGTTAAAGTAAATGGCGCCCATACATTTGATGTTTCGGCAGTAGACTCAGGTGTGGGTCTAAATACTTACAGGTATATTATTATATTATGCAAGCCCGCATCAATCACATTTGGAATAGGAGATTTTGAAGAATAAGTCATGAAAAAAATACTAACAATTATAATATTTTTCTTTACCGCTCAGGTAATATATGCAGGAGGAGGCTGGCCGCAACAAAAAGGAAAGGGCTATTTTAAATTAGGTCAGAATTTTATTGTTGCTGATAATTTTTTTAATCTTCAAGGGGATGTAATCGATATTACCACGATTAGCTTATACACTACTAGCTTTTATGGTGAGTACGGAATTACAGATAGGTTGACTGGAGTTTTGTACATGCCCTTCTTCGTGAGGAGTACTTTAAACGAAGTAGAAAGAAGACAATCTGGAAATATAGAACCTGGTGACGAGTTAAATTCATTTGGCGATACTGACATTGGATTCAAATATGGCCTTATTCAGGGTAAAAGCATCGCACTGGCCGCAACTGTTACTTTTGGTTTGCCATTAGGCAAAACTGCTGAAGGAACGACAGATGCCGGGGAGCCAAGAATTTTACAAACCGGAGACGGTGAGTTCAATCAAATGTTGATGATAGATGCTAGTCACTCATTTTATCCTAATCCAATATATGTTTCATTAGGTCTTGGTTACAATAACAGAACTAAAGGTTTCTCAGATGAAGTACGCGTCAATGGCGAAATAGGCTATCAGCCTTCTAGTCACTGGAATTTGGCAATGAAAGTTTTCATAACACAGTCAACCAATAATGGTGATTCTGGTGGTGGTGCGGGAAGTGGCGTTTTCGGAAATAATGTTGAATACGTCTCATTTGGCCCCGAAGTAAGCTACACTTTCAAAGAAAATTTTGGTGCAGTGGCATCCGTAGCGTTTGCCAGCAGCGGGCAGAACCTTTTAGCCGCTCCTAATTATGGAGTTGGGGTGTTTTTGAAGCTTTAATCTTTAGAGTCGTTGTCCATAAACTGATCAACAATGCCAACGAAAAAAGTGCTATTAGTCGAGGATGACTTAGATATCAAGGGCCTTCTTGACATTCATTTAAAGGATCTGGAATGCGAATTGACAAGTACTACCGATGGTGAAGAAGGCTTCAATTTAGGGTTAAATAACGAATACGATCTTATTATTTTAGATGTCATGCTTCCAAATAAAAATGGGTTAGAAATATGTCGTGATTTGAGAGCAAATAAAATAAAAACCCATAGAATGATGCGAACGGGACTCAGACTCGAGGGCG
>CAYGNU010000057.1:0-6631 GCA_964351175.1 uncultured Roseivirgaceae bacterium
CAGTTTGATGGTCAATTGATTTTATATCAGACGAAAAAACGGTAAACCATGGATTTGAAAGGTCTTTGATAATCCATCCATCAATGGAATTGTCAAATGCAGCTTCATCTTTACTATCAATCATATTCGTGCGTTCACCAAGCCATGTGGGTCTTAAGTCAGCGTTACCTGTAAACTTGAATTTGAGAGTTTGCTGCTGGTCTTTTTTATTTTCAATGACGAATTGTACCACAACACCTTGCTTATGATCGGGTACAAACTGCCAACGATTAATTTCCAGATCTTTGTTTTCCAAGTTAAAGGTATGCTTGCTGGCCATGGGGTAGTTGGTAAATGAAGTGGCCTTATTTAAAGGTATGCTTTCATCATCCAATATCAATTCTACATCAAAGCCATCCATTAATTTGATGGGATGATTCCAAATACCACCCATTTCATCTTTAATGTGCCATCCTAATTCGGGAAAAGAACCATCCTGATGACCTACCATATATACTCTATCTCCAGTAGTGACAAAAGGAGAGTTTAGGTATTGCTGTTTGCCTGCGATGGATGGGCTATCAGCTAGCAAGTCGTTGAAATTAGGGTCCACCTCAGTTTTACAACTCAAGGTAAAAACCATTAAAATAATGAATATTTGGTATGGCTTAAACATAATAATTTAAATTAAGGGACAGTAAACATTCCTTCAAAAAGGAACTCATTTTCAGATTTAAGAAACGTGTAAACTACATTATAATGCCCTTCAGGTGCAGTTTCAGTTTTTACATCATAAACGATTCGAATTATTGTGTCATTTGCCGAGAATATTGGATTAAGTTTTTCAAGTGTATTATGATGAATTAATTCCGTTAAATAACCTTTAAAAATAAATTCCGATTTATAATATTCATTATTTGTCTTTTGTTCATTTGGTACACAATCAACACATAATATATAGTCAAAAGAATTTTCTAATAGGTATGCTACTTTTTGTGTTTCTAAAGCACGTTTAAAGTCTAACCAAATTTTTTGACCATTATGGTCTACACTCTTATAGCCACTTATTTCATTGATGCGTAGCGGGTTATTTGGATTCCCATCTCTCGTATATTGTAAGATGGTATCAACTTCTTGCGCTAATCCATTTCGTTTAAATCTAATATATACATAGAAACAGTCACCAAAGGTCCCAATACAGGGTTCACTAGATGCATTAATAATTTCTAATTGCGGATATTTTTTTCTTAAATCTTGAAATGCAATTTCATTATTAAATTCCGAAGAGCAACTTAATGCTGTGAGTCCAATTAAGAGGGAAAATAATTTTTTTACATTCATTTATATTCAAAATACGACTAATATCTAAATATCTCAATAATTAACTATGAAGAACCTCTTTCAAAGCTTCATAATCATTGTCAATAGGAATACTCACTTTCGTTTTGTGAAGATACGCCTCTAGCCTTTCAGGGATTTCTATCTCACCGATTACTTCATTTACGGTATCTAGAAATTTAGCCGGATGGGCAGTTTCCAAGAACACCCCTAAATAATCTTTTTGCTTCAGGTATTTCTTCAACCCCAAATATCCAACGGCTCCATGTGGGTCAAGGACATAGCCTTTTTCATCAAAAACCTTTTTCATAGCAGCTTTGGTTTCACCATCAAGGAAGCTGTATCCCGTAATATCCTTGGTAATATTATCCCATGATTGACCATAGAGCTCAGTCATTCGTCCAAAATTACTTGGATTACCCACATCCATGGCATTGGAGATAGTATGATGCGAAGGTCTAGGCTTGTATATATTTTCATTCAAGTACTGAGGTACAATATCATTGGCGTTGGAGGATGCTACAAATCCTTTGATATTAAGTCCCATCGCCTTTGCCAGTAGTCCGGCAGTGAGATTTCCATAGTTACCGCTAGGCACTGAAAATACAATTTTTTTATCGGTAGGTAATTGCTTCATCGCCCAGAAATAGTAGAATGATTGAGGGATAAGTCTGGCAATGTTGATAGAATTAGCAGAAGTTAATTTTATGGATTTATTTAACTCCTTATCAAGAAAAGCTGTTTTCACCAAGGCTTGGCAGTCATCAAAAGTGCCGTTAACTTCAAGTGCGGTAATATTTTGGCCTAAAGTAGTGAGCTGTTGCTCCTGCAAATGGCTGACCTTCCCTTTTGGATAAAGAATGATAACATCAACATTAGGAATGCCTAGAAATCCATTTGCAACAGCACTGCCAGTATCTCCAGATGTGGCCACCAATACTGTTACTTTTTCATCAGAAAAATAGCTAAGGCATCTCGCCAAAAAACGAGCACCCACATCTTTGAAAGCGCAAGTTGGGCCATGAAATAGCTCCAAGCTATAAACGTTGTCTTCAACTTTGACTACTGGAATATCGAAACTCAGTGTTTCTGTGACTATCCGCTCTAAATCAGCAGTAGCAATATCATCACCAACAAATGGCAAAGCTACCTCAAGTCCAATCTCTTGGATGTTCTTATGGGCCAAATTGGCAAAAAAATCTGCTGACAATTGCGGAATCTGCTGAGGCATAAAAAGGCCATTGTCTTCAGGTAATCCTTTTATCACCGCTTCTTTAAATGAAACAGGGTCGACTAATCTTTTGGTACTATAATATTGCATGCGATGGATCTAATGTTTTACATCCTTCCGGATTGATTTTAGAAATATGAACGTCATGATTGATATCTAATTGATTGTAGATATCCTTGAATTTTGAGCCTATGTTTTCGGCAATGGTTTTGTTTTCGCACAAGGCAAAAACAGAAGGTCCCGAACCTGAAATACTGCAACCTAATGCTCCATTGGCATTAGCAGCTTCCTTCAATAATTCAAATCCTGGAATTAACATGGATCTTATCGGTTCAACCACAAGATCTTCCAATGATCGACCAATGAGGTTAAAATCGCTACTGGCTAATCCTGATACAAACCCTGCTAAATTGCCCCATTGCGCAACGGCTAATTCGAGTGAAATTTCTTTTTTGAGCATCTTTTTTGAGTCAGCTGTTTTTACCTCTATGTGTGGATGAACAGCAGCAATATAAAGCGATTGCGGATAAGTTAGCTTCACCACATCCAGAGGATTGTAACTCCTTACCAATGTAAAGCCACCAAGTAAAGAAGGGGCAACATTATCGGCATGAGCCTTACCAGAAGAGGCAGTTTCTCCAGCCATAGCAAAGGGTACCAGTTCAACTTTGGTCAGTGGCTTACCCAATAATTCATTAACACCATATACTGCTCCAGCTGCACTTGATGCACTCGAGCCTAGCCCACTGCCAGCCTTTACGTTCTTATGAATTTTTATGTGGATGCCTTGTTTAGCATTCAAATGATCCAATAGTGCTCTGGTAGCAACACCAGCTACATTTATTTCTGGGTCTGTGGGCAAGTCTAGGTCCGACATTGAGATACTGATTACACCAGAATCATTTAATGTCAGTTCCATATAATCACCAATCTTATCTAATGCAAGGCCTAAGACATCGTATCCAGGACCAACATTGGCCACAGTAGCTGGAGCGAAGATTTTGATAGATTTATCCATTAGCAATTCTCATTATATCTGCAAATATACCCATGGCAGTAACTTCAGCACCAGCACCAGCTCCTTTGATCACCAGTGGTTGTTCAGGGTAGCGCTTGGTGGTGAATAATACAATGTTATCTTTCCCTTCCAGATTATAGAATGGATGATCAGCACTCACAAACCTAAGACCGCCTTCTGCCTTACCTTTATTAAATGAAGCCACATACTTTATCTTCTTTTTCTCATCAGCGGCCTTTTTAAATAACTTTTGAAATTCTGCCTCATGAGTCTCAAGAGAGACTAAAAAATCTTCTACTGAAGGAGCGTCCATACATGCTTTCGGGATAAAAGGCACTCCTTTGATATCGCTTAATTCCATTTCAAGACCTGATTCTCTGATCAAGATGAGAATTTTTCTCATCACATCAACACCACTTAAGTCTATGCGTGGATCAGGCTCTGTAAACCCTTGTTTCATGGCCTCTTTAACAACATCAACAAAGCGACTATTTTCATTGAAATTATTGAAAATGAAATTCAGACTTCCCGAGAGCACTGCTTCAATCTTGTATATTTCATCACCGCTTTTGATTAAATCATTAAGCGTGTTGATAACAGGTAAACCTGCCCCTACATTGGTCTCAAATAAGAACCTAGCTCTATAGCGAAGCGCTGTTTGTTTTAGTTGTCTGTATTTTTCAATCCCCTGAGTACAAGCAATTTTGTTTGGCGTTACCACAGAAATACTCTCCTTGAGCAGCTCATTGTATATGGAAGCTACAGACTCATTGGCTGTATTATCAATGAAAATACTGTTTCTTAAATTTAGGTCGATAGCCTGCTGAATAAAGCCTTCTAGTGTCATTTTAGTACCACTTTCAAGCAGTTCTTCCTTCCAAGTTTTAAGGGTAATGCCCTCTTCATCAAATAGCATTTTCCTAGAGTTTGCTAAGGCTACAATCTTTAAATCAATGTGATGATGTTTAAGTAAGTAGGATTTTTGTTTGCTAATCTGTTCAACCAATGTGGCGCCAACATTTCCAACGCCAATCATGAATAGGTTGATACGTTTTCTGTCCGATAAGAAGAAGCTTTCATGTAAACTATTCAATGCTTTTCGTACTTCATTATCCTGTATTACTACAGAGATATTTTTCTCAGAAGAGCCTTGTGCTATGGCTTTGATATTGATACCGTTCTGACTCAATGTGCTGAACATGTTGCCGCTAACACCTACTTGCTGCTTCATGTTAGAACCTACAAGTGCCACAATGGACAGCTGCTTTTCTATTTCCAAACCATCGATCTTATGAAGCGACAATTCAAATTCAAATTCTTCTTCAACGGCCTCTTTAGCTTTATCACAATCTTTTTCATCAATACCTACACAGATAGAATGTTCTGAAGAAGCTTGAGTAATTAAGATGATATTGACTTTTGCAGCTGATAGGGCTTTAAATAATCGATGCGAAAAGTTAGGAATACCCACCATGCCACTACCGGACAGGTTCAGCAATGCAATTTTTTGAATACAAGAAAGTCCTTTAATAATATTACCGTTGCCATTGCTATTGTTAGAAATGACCGTGCCGTAATCTTCAGGTTTAAAAGTATTCTTGATATGAATGGGGATATTGGCTTCTAATGCCGGCTGAATAGTCGGAGGGTAGATCACCTTAGCACCAAAGTGCGATAGTTCCATGGCCTCTTCATAGCTAATTTCCTTGATGGCATAAGCAGCACTTACCAAACTCGGATCAGCTGTCATCATGCCGCTGACGTCCGTCCAGATTTCTAGTTCTTTACTTTTTAAGATAGCCGCTAAAATTGCAGCAGTGTAATCAGAACCACCACGACCCAGGGTGGTAGCTTCACCGTTTTTATTGGAGGCAACAAATCCCGGGCATACCCAGCAATTAGACTGAACGGATAAGTACACTTTCACTTCTTCAGTAGTCCTATTGAAATCTACATTAGCTCTACCATAATTGCTATCAGTTTTGATAAACTGTTTGGCATCGGCCCAGCTGCTCTTAATTCCCGAGTCATTGAAATAGTCATTAATAATAATCGAAGAAAGTGTTTCTCCAAATCCTAATATTCTATCCTGCGTTTTAAGACTCAGTTCCCTGATGAGGTAAACTCCTCTGAGAATATCTTCAAGGTCGTTGAGCAGCATTTTCACTTTGCTCAAGGTTTTACCCTGACCTTTTACCGAAATAAGCTCCTGAACGGTTTTTATATGGCGACTTTCTATTTGATTTAATTGTTTCAGGTAAGCTTCATCACCTGAGGCAGCCAATTCGCTACACTCTATCAGTAAATTGGTGACTCCGCCAAAAGCAGAAACAACGGCAATTAAGGGTTGCTTTTTGGCAACAATGATGTTTTTAACTAGGGATATATTTTTTGCTGAGGCTACAGAAGTACCTCCAAATTTCACAACAAGCATGGTTGAGATTTTTAAAGAATAAAATTTTTATTTAGAAAATTCGGCTAATGCCTATGGCGATATGTAAATATTAACCCCGCAAAGGGGTTGTAGTTGCAGTAATAATAGCAGCAATTGCCACTGTTGTTACAGTAGAAATTGTAGTGATAATATGGTTTGAAATGTTGTTCACCAAGGTGCTTTATTACGCTTCGAAAGTTGAAACTAGTTTTTTATTTCTTATTGTCAAAATATGGGGTGTTACCTAAATGCGTCATTTTAGCATATTTTGGATCGAATAATCTTGAAAATGTTTCTTTAATCGCTTTTAAATCGTGTGCATTGATTTTTATTTGAAAAAGGAAATATTTGATTATCAGTTAAAGTATCAAAACATTTTCTTTTCCATTATTAAGATTGTGACCTTTCTGCAGATAGATTCTGGCCTGTCTGCCGACAGGCAGGCTTGATCCGCAATCTATTTTTCAACTACGATAAGTAAGGGATAATTCTAGAATAACATTTTTGATCATTCCATTAACTTAGAAATTTTCTAATCAGAAAGGCGTTGGTTCCAGTTCATTGAAAAACGAAAAGAATTATTGTCATTGCGGGCTTGATCCGCAATCTTCTAGTAGTACCTTAATTATTC
>CAYGNU010000057.1:6641-9903 GCA_964351175.1 uncultured Roseivirgaceae bacterium
TTCAAATCTAGATTATCATACCATCCTTCACTTAGATCCGTCCAATTTGGGTTATCTTTTTCAATCAACTCATTTTTCCATGCACGCTGCCAGTTTTTCAATTGTTTTTCTCTGGCTATCGCTCGACTTATATCATTACACTCTTCAAAATAGACAAGTTTGCAGACATTATATTTTTGTGTAAATCCTTTTACCAACTTTTTCTTGTGCTGAAGTACTCTGGTTTCCAAGTCGTTAGTCACACCAATATAGACGGTTGTATTGGTGAAATTAGCAAGCATGTAGACAAAATACTGATGGTCTTTCATTCTAAGAAGTTAAAGATTCCGGCTCAAGGCCGGAATGACAAACGGAGTAAAATGTTCTTCACTAGCATCACTAAACAAAAGAGGAATAGGAGCTAATTTTTCTGTCATCCGATTGCTATCGGATGTGGACTTGATCCGCAATCTTCAATCAAACAATAATAAATTAACTTCTATTTTTTTACTGCTCTTTAAGCAGATCTATCCCAATTGGTCTTTCATTCTATTAAAATAATGATTCCGGCTCAAGGCCGGAATGACAACGGAATTAAATAGTCTTCATTAGTATCTGATAGACTAAAAGGGACTTTGAATTAAATTCTCTTTAATTGCCTATCAAGTCCTCAATCTTCTAAACTAACCTTCATGCGTCAGGCCATTTTTTAGAATTATGTTATATTCGTTTTTTTAAAATCTCAATACATGAAAAACCTTTTTTTACTATCATTTTTATTGCTGGGTGGGATGATCAATGCTCAGACTATTACATACTCTATTTCATTTGACAATGCTGTCCATCATGAGGCGGAGGTGAAGGCTTCTTTTACCAATGTAACAGACCCAATTTTTTCTGTGAGGATGAGCCGCACTTCACCTGGAAGGTATGCCATCCATGAGTTTGCCAAAAATGTTTATAATGTAGTGGCTACTGATAGTAATGGAAAGCAATTGCAAATAACCAGACCGAATCCTTACCAATGGGATATATCGGGTCATGATGGAACGGTAAATGTCAGCTATACCCTATATGCTGACCATGGTGATGGTACTTATTCGCAAATAGATGAAACGCATGCACATTTGAATATACCTGCCACTTTTATGTTTGCACCCTCACAGCCTGATCGCAGAGTTGAGGTGACGTTCAATCCAAGAGAAGATTTGAACTGGAAGGTAGCTACTCAACTGAAGCCAGAGTCTGGAAATACTTATTCTGCTCCTAATCTTCAATACTTTATGGATAGCCCAACGGAGATAAGTAATTGGGATGTTCGTCAGTTCGAAGTAGAGTCAAGCGGCAAAAAATACAATGTCAGGTTTGTCCTACATCACAACGGAACCTCTGCTGATTTGGACACCTATTTTGAGAAAGTGAAGAAGGTAGTTTTAGCTGAAAAAGATGTTTATGGGGAATTAGCAGATTATGATTTTGGTACGTACACTTTCCTTGCCTGTTATTTACCTAATGTCTCTGGAGATGGTATGGAGCATAGAAACTCTACCATTCTTACAGATAGAGAAGGATTAGCTGAAGGCGGAATGGAAGGCAATATTGGTACTGTTTCACATGAGTTTTTCCATTCATGGAATGTAGAAAGAATAAGACCAAAGGCATTGGAGCCGTTCGATTTTACAGAAGCCAATATGAGTGGAGAGCTTTGGTTTGCCGAAGGCTTCACTAGCTATTATACAAACTTGATTCTTTGCAGAGCGGAGATCATTACGCCAGAGCAATATATTGAAGGACTAGACGGCACCTTTAACTATGTGTGGAACTCACCTGCACGGCAATTCTTTAATCCAATAGAGATGAGCTATCAGGCTCCTTTTGTGGATGCTGCAACCGCTGTTGATCCTGTGAACAGAGAAAATACTTTTATCTCTTACTATTCTTACGGTAGCGTGTTGGGGCTTGCACTTGATCTGTCATTAAGACAAAACAAATTAAACTTAGACGATTATATGAAACTGGTATGGCAGACTTATGGTAAGAATGAAAAACCATATACTGTTAAGGATTTGCACGAAACCCTGAAGAAATATGCAGGTAGTGAATTTGGGGATATGTTTTTTAATCAATACATCTACAACAGTGAAATGCCTGATTATAAAATGCTACTTGCATCCGTAGGTGTTAATCTGATACAGAATGCGACTACTCCTTATTTTGGGGCCTCTGTTTATGCCAATAATGACGGATCTGTGACCATAAGAAGAAACACGTATATCGGAAGCCCTGCTTATAAAGCTGGATTGGATAGAGGCCATGTTATTACCGCAATTAATGATATCACACTTTCAGCAGTTAATTCTTTTGATGCTGCAGTAGCTAAGTATAAGGTTGGTGATAAATTAAAGGTTACTTATATCGCTTATGGTGAAACAAGAACCACTCAAGTTGCACTAATCTCCAGCCCTATATATAAGACACAAATGGCTGAAAAAGAGGGTGTTAAAGTGGACAAGAAGACATTGGAGAGAAGAAATGATTGGTTGAATTAAGCTTGTCTTTTAGTTATTGAATCTAACGCTATTCAAGGGTCTTTATGTTTATATAAGATGCTGATGAAGCGGTGCCAGAATATGCTTTACTCCGCTGAAGCTCTGCAAAAGCGATGTGCGGCAAGGTGGTCATAACAAGTTATCGATTCATCAAGGATTTAAAATAATCTGGAAACTTAGTTTCAAAGGTCATTTTTTCTTTGGTGTATGGATGTGTTATAGAAATGGAAAAGGAGTGAAGTAATAATCTATTCACTCCTTTATCTTTTTCTCCATATACTTTATCTCCTACAACGGCATGTCCTTGTTCAGACAGATGAACCCTTATTTGGTGCTTTCTTCCGGTAAAAAGGTCAATTTCAAGAAGGCTATAATGTTTTGACTCCTTAGTTACTTTATACCCCGTTTTTGCTAGTTTTCCTTTGTCAGGATCAGGTGTTGAATAAACTTTAAATGCTTTATTTTCTAGCAGGTATGATGAAATAACGCCTTCTTTTTCACTTAATTTTCCCTGAACGATAGCTAAATACTTTTTAGTAAACGAAGACCATTCACTCTGCAGAAAGGCCTTAGTCTTTTCATTTTTAGCAAAGATTAAGATTCCAGAAGTGTCTCTATCAATTCGATGAACAATGTAAACTCGATTTTTTGAACGGTGATTTCCTTTTTTTACATAATCGTTTAAAAGGAAATGAGCAGTTTTTTCCTTTTCCGCAGCATTACTTACCGTAAGG
>CAYGNU010000057.1:9913-13900 GCA_964351175.1 uncultured Roseivirgaceae bacterium
ACCCACCATCCCCCCCCCGACCGACCGCACTGTCCTAGTCACACCCTACCACTTCTTGATCCTCATACATAATTGTAAGCCCTGTCGGATGAAATTTCTTTGGGGGTATTTTGAAAACAGATCTTTTTTCGTGCATTTCGGTTGATGATTGTATCTCAAGGTAAATCTACCGTCATCTTCTATTAATTCAGCTTCTCGTCACTAATTTTATTAATTAAGAGCATTTAAAAGCGTTAAGTAATAACCTTGGCCTCAGTTGATGGAACATTTGATATATTAAAAATCAGTGATTACTTCAATACCAATAGCTTTTGATTGATGCATAATTGGCAGCTTTTGAATGACATCCGAGAGATTTATCGTATTACTTACTAATTTCTCTGGGTGAAGCTTTCCGTTTTTCATCATCTCCATCATTTCTGGGTACCGATGCGCCTGCATACCATGACTTCCAACAATTTCCAACTCTTTAGCAATGATTAGATCAATTGGAATTTTTGAGTTGTTATGCTCTGAATTCATAATTCCAATCTGGATATGCCGGCCTCTTTTGCGCAAACAACTTACGGAGTTGAAAAGCACATCAGGATTGCCAAGTGCATCTATAGATAGGTGCGCACCGCCTTTTGTAATCTCTCTAATCTCTTCTACCACGCCTTGTGATTCTAATGCGTTTATGGTGGCGATGGCCCCAATTGATCTGGCAAAGTCTAATTTCTCTTGGTTGATATCTACTGCAATAACACGAGCGCCAAAGGCTGCTGCAATCATAATGGCTGACAGGCCAACACCACCACAACCATGCACCACCACCCATTCTTCTGGCTTTACCTTACCTTGATCTACGACACCTCTGAAAGAGGTGGCAAACCGGCAACCCAGACTCGCAGCGGTTACAAATTCTACTTCATCAGGAAGCTTAACCAGATTAATATCTGCAAAATGTATGGAGACATATTGTGAGAAAGATCCCCAATGTGTGAATCCTGGCTGGAATTGGTTATCGCAAATTTGTTGATTGCCTGAAGTACACTCTGGACAATGGCCACACCCTGAAACAAAAGGTACGGTTACACGATCTCCTATTTTAAAGTTTTTGATGGCACTTCCGGTTTCTACCACAATACCTGCCAATTCGTGACCAGGTACATGGGGCAATTTGATATCCTTATCATGACCCATCCATCCATGCCAGTCGCTTAGGCATAATCCAGATGATTGTAGCTGAATAATAACACCATCTTTTTCTGGTGTGGGATCAGCAACATTTTGCAAACTTAAGGGCCCTTGGAATTCTTCGTAAACAACTGCTTTCATGTGCTGGACTTTAACTGAAATTAGAAATTCTTTTTGAGAGTTATACCAACTTGAGGTTATATTCCATTGTGATATTATGTAACAATCATGAAAGAAACGACCCACCTCTAAATCTCCTCCAAGGAGGAGACTAACTCCCCTCCTTGGAGGGGTTGGGGGTGGGTTTATTATTTGTTTTTTACTCTTCTAAATAATCAAAACACTTTAATCAAATCACTATCTCTTTCAATAAGCGAACCGAAGGATGAGCTTAGCAGATCATGTTCCTTAAGTAGCGCTTCTACACTTTCAATGGCATCATCTTCTACTGCCAATAGTAAGCCGCCACTCGTTTGCGGATCGCAAAGGATCAGCTTATCACTTTCTGTTCTTAGTTTCACATGATGACCATAACTGTCCCAGTTACGGTGAGTGCCGCCTGGTATGCAGCCTTGTTCAATATATTGATGTACAGCATCAAAGACCGGAATTTTGTCAAATTCAATTTCAGCCGAAAGGTTACTGCCTTCACACATCTCGGTGAGGTGACCTAACAGTCCAAAACCTGTTACGTCCGTCATGGCTTTGATGCCATCAATTTTCGCCAATGCTTCACCTATTTTGTTCAAAGTAGTCATTGAGTTGGGGGCAATCTGATCATGTTCTGGAAGCAATTTTCCTTTTTTCTGAGCGGTGGTAAAAATGCCAACCCCCAATGGCTTGGTCAGATAGAGTTTGCAACCTTTTACAGCAGTATCATTTCTTTTCAATTTGTTTAGTTCCACTTTACCTGTTACCGCCAAACCAAAGATGGGTTCCGGACTGTCAATACTGTGACCACCCGCTAGTATAATGCCTGCATCAGTGCAAGCTTGACGGCCACCTTCTAGCACTTGCTGCGCCACTTCAGGTGCCAGTTTGTCTATCGGCCAGCCCAAAATAGCAATTGCCAAAAGGGGTGTGCCTCCCATCGCATATACATCACTTATTGCGTTGGTGGCCGCTATTTTTCCGAAAGTAAAGGGATCATCAACTATAGGCATAAAAAAATCAGTAGTGCTTATAATGGCTGTGCCATCACCCATATCATAAACAGCTGCATCATCACTACTTTCGTTACCTACAATTAAACGGGAATCCTGTAAAGGGGTAAGGTTCGTTTTTAATATGGTGGACAATACTTTTGGTGATATTTTACAACCACAACCTGCGCCATGGCTATATTGAGTAAGTTTTATTTCGTTCATTTTGCTATTTTTTCTAATTCCAGCGCATTTTCATAATGACTGGTGGTTGGCAGTGATATCCGTTTTACCACTTCGCTTTTACGCTTATTTATTCCCTTCAAATAGGATTTGTCATAATAACTCAGTGAGATCATCGCCACCTCATAATAGTTTTCTTCCTCTAAAAAGGTTATCGCATTTTTAACATTCAGGCCGCCCAATCGTTTAGAAATCTTATTAATAGAATCCGTTAACAATTGATTATCACATTGGGCATATTCAGTGACAAGGTGTTTAGCCCTTTCTTCCTTTGGTATATCAATGAAATATACATTTGATGCACGCATTTGTTCATAAAGCGCTAAAGGAATTCTAACTCCACCAATAGTATGGCTTTCATCTTCTATCCAAATTGGTTCATTCAAATTAAGTGTTGACCACTGTGCCGAAAGATTATTTTCAAACTGCTCTGTAGTGGGTTGCTTGGCTTGATCAATGCCCCCAAAAGCGGACCCTTTGTGGTTGGCCATTCCTTCAAGGTCAATGACCTGGTTACCAAACTTTTTGAGCTCAGATAATATGTGGGTTTTACCACTGCCTGTAAAACCTCCAAGCACTTTCAGATTCGCTGGTATGGTAAACTGGTCAAGTACATGATTCCTGTAGGCCTTGTAGCCACCTATTATTTTTTGAACATCGGAGAACCCGTTATCTGCTAGGTGTTTGGCAAATGATTCGCTGCGCATGCCGCCACGCCAGCAATGGACTATAACCTTGCCTTCAGGAGCTACTTTTAAAGCATCAGCTATAAATGCTTCTAGTTTTGGCGTGACATATTGATAGCCAATAGCGATGGCTGCTTCACTTGATTCTTGTTTATAGACAGTACCCACATGGGCTCGCTCTTCATCTGAAAACAATGCAATATTCACAGCGCCTGGAATATGGCCATGCTCATATTCAACGGGTGATCGCACATCTATGATAGGCCAGTTTAAAAAAAGTGCTGCATCTACATTGATTTCAGAAACCATATTGGTAAATGTAATTTATTTAGATGAGCATGTGGATAGAGGAGGTATTAGTTTGAAGTATGTATATCTGTGATTCATGAGCTTCTAAACTGATCGCTAACCGTCATTACTGCGAAGGCAGGATGCTTATTCCCTATCAAACAGATAAGTCTGCGCAACAGTTACTTTTGTTAAGTGCTTTTTATTCTATGTATTTCCTTTTCAAGGACTGGGATATCTTTTTGAATAATTCCCCAAATCATTTCTGGTTCAACAGAATCATACGCGTGCGAAATGATATTTCTTAAACCAATAATATTCCTCACAGAGGATATTGAGACATTGGGCTCAAGTTCAAAAATCTTTTATATAGCCTCTCCAATAATTTCTAAATCTCTTTCAATGGCGCGTTGTAAAATAATATTGTCCTTAAAAATTGTGAAATTATTTTG
>CAYGNU010000058.1:0-13798 GCA_964351175.1 uncultured Roseivirgaceae bacterium
ATCTGTACCAAAGATACCATTAGAGTCTATTCTACGCCCAAATTCTGATGTAGTTATTGTTAATACTTTATCTTCAAGACCACGAGCCCTCAAATCAGCTTGAAAAGCTCTCATTGCCTCACTTATGTGATATAACCTAGTAGCGTGACCTCCCATGGTTGGATCATAACTCTCAACTTGTTCTGCATGAGTATCGAAGCCTCCAATTCTTGCTAAAAACACTTTCGTTTTAACTCCTTGTCCTGCTCCACCGCCATCAAGTAGTCTTGCAATAAGCTGAAGTTGCGATGTCAGTGGATTTCTCAAGCTACTGGCTGGTGCATTAAAAGGATAATTTTCTGGATAAGTAACACTGGTCTCACTAGATGCTGAATAAACCTCAAATAGCCTAGCAGCATAATCAACAGACTTATCTTCAAGTCCCAAAATCCAATTTAGCTCCTTACCATAAGGAGTGTTATCAAGATTAGTTGGTGGTTTACCTCTAGGGTCGATCAATTCGTCATCAAAACCTTCAAGACTATCTACCAAATTGGCAAAAGTCTCTGGGTTTCCAGCCAAAGAAATAGAAGCAGGAATGTTTCCATCTTGATGGAAGACTAATGAAACATCGCTGCCAAGCTCTATAGCTAATGGATCAGGATTATCTGCATTCGGAAAATCATCAGGGTATATTTCTGGTGCAATGCAATTTTGCAAATATCTTCCAACCCAGCCAGATGAATAGTAATCGTCTGGGCCACCACCCATATGCCAGATATCTCTACCTCTAAAGTGACTCCCATTATTATTCGGGTAGGAGACACCCTGCACTACTGCCATTCTCCCACGGTCATAAAGATCTTTCGCTCCGAGCATATCAGGATGTAATCCAACCTGATCAGCAAGTGGTAAAGTACTATCTAAAGGAATGTATTTTCTAACACTATTTTTTGCCGGAATTGCTATATTGGCTCTTCTGCTATAGTATAGTTCGTATTGGTCTACAGGAATAATTGTATTTAAACCATCATTGCCACCATGCATCTGCAGAATGATAATCACCCTGTCGTTTGAACTTGTTCCTGCAAGCTTTAGAAAATGACTTTGCTCTGCCATTACTCTTACTGGAATACTGTTTAGTGAAAAACCTGCACCGGCAGCCAAAGGCAATTTTTTTAAAAATGATCTTCTTCTCATGGCCTAAAAAAGTTGATTTTCTGGTGATTGTAACATGGCATTAAAAAGCCTTTTTAGGTATTCACCTATTTCTAGGTAATTGGCAGGATTAGCATATAAAGATTCCCATTCTACTATGGCAATATCAACTTCTGTTTCATAATCCGAAAAGCCCAAAAATGACTGAAGAAAATATCTTAATCGCTCTTTGGTCAATTCTCCACCATCTACATCATAACTTAAGTTATCAGCCATAGTGAAGACATATGCTGCTATGTCAATAACTAACTGTTTGGCATCATTGGCATTTGTGTCAAAAGTTGTATTGATAAAAGCGTAAGGATCTATATAAATATTATCCTCAGAAGGATTAAGTATTTGTCTGATGAAATTATAGCGCTGGGTCAAATAGTTTGTAGAAATCCAATTTCGATTATATATGGGAAACTGATGATAAGCTGAATAGCCTGCAACCTCAAAAGGCTCATAGAAATTCATTCCCATGCTTTCCATTGATCCTAATAATTGACCAGTTTCATTATAGAAGTTTTCCAGATCAGTATTATAAGACGGCAAAGTGTAGTTGAAAAAACTTAAGGTCCCAAGTGCTAATTCTAAAGGAGATTTTATGATTCCCCCGAATTTATCGTCTTCAATACCGGCCATGGCCTCGTAGAAATGTTCAGAGGCAAATAATTCTTCCAATACAAACTGCACCTTATAGTCATTGTTGATTAATGTCTGAGCCATTTCAGCAATAATGGTATTATCTATCTCTGGTGTTATGTCATAGTATACATAGAATCGATATAAACGTCTGCATAAATGTTTAGCAGTTTCTTCCTTAGAATATATTAATTCAATCAGTTGACTTATTTCTTCTAGAACACTCTCTTCAGTTGGTTGGCCATTATTAAGCAAATCTGGATCTGCTGTAATTTGAGCATTGTCAAATCGTGGACTGAAGGTTTTTAGTGCAACATTATTCTCGTGAGCGGTAGCTATATTTCCACCTTTGATTACTCCTCGAGGTAAATTTGTATACGGATCGATATTCTGAAAATCATCATCAATATTGAAGCCCGTTAATACATTGGCTGCCGCTCGAACATCTTGCTCAGTAAAGTTTATATAATCACCAGGCTCTGGAATATCAGGTAAATTGCCTTCTAACCCACGGCCAATCGTATACAGCTCCAACATTTCTCGAGCATAGTTCTCATTAGGGCTACCTTTAACATTTAAATTTCCGTCAAGAAATTTAAGCATTGCGTTATCTACACTTATCTTTTTTGTAAGCTCTTTTATATTCAATATCAAGGTATCATCTTCAGGAAGACCAGTTTCCTCATTAACAATTTGTACGTCAACATCATTTTTATCAAAAGCAAACAACCGAAACAATGCATTTTGAAAGTATGTGGCTCTGCTGTCATCGACCTTTGTCATGATAGTAGTGAAGTAGGTATGGTAAAAGAATACCAACTTCTCCCGAGTGCTGTAAGAGAGTTTTGAGCTGTCATCAATATCAACACCAAGACATTGGCCTAAGAGCCATTGCTTGAAGAAATCCTGTAGTTCATCATCTCCACTATTTGCATCTGTCACGCCTGATATCCATTCTTGACCTGTGGCAGTATCAACCGGAAGTGCAGGATCTGGTAATGTATCTATGAATAGGCTGGGAACCGCTTGCTGTGGTGTCATTCCGGATAGCATATCTATGCTGGCTTTGTTTGCGACAAATGTTGCTCTTCTTAATAAGTGCGCAGCTTTCTTAGTTCCTAGTGTACCTGTAAAAGGGGTTAACGGCATAGTAATTCCAATTAAACTATTAAACTAAGATTTTTTGAATTAAATATTCAAAGTTGTAGATGAATGGTTTGTTAAATCGATTAATGTAGTGTTTTTGTCTTTTATAGTCTGTATAGATAGCTTTGCTTTAAACAAAGAATATGAAAATAATCGACTGTCCACGGGATGCCATGCAAGGCATTCATGAATATATTCCAACACAAAAGAAGATAGACTATATCAATCAATTACTTAAAGTAGGATTTGATACTATAGATTTCGGAAGTTTTGTTTCCCCGAAGGCCATTCCACAGCTAAAGGATACTGAAGAAGTATTAGAAGGGCTGAATTTAGATGTTACTAAATCTAAACTTTTAGCTATAGTTGCAAATACACGAGGAGCAGAAGACGCTGTAAAATTTGAATCAATTTCGTATTTGGGCTTTCCGTTCTCAATATCTGAGACTTTTCAGCAGAGAAATACAAATAAAAGTATTATTGAAGCGCTGAATACACTCAACGAGATACAGGAACTTTGTGTTAAGTATGATAAGACTTTGGTCACCTATATTTCTATGGGTTTTGGCAACCCTTACGGTGATCCATTTGATGTAGAAATTGTTGGTAAGTTTACTGATGTTCTTTCTTCCATGGGGATTAGCATCATATCTTTGGCAGATACCATTGGAGTATCTAATGATGACAATATCACTTATTTATATTCTAATTTAATAAAAGCATATACCCATGTGGAATTTGGTGCCCACTTACATTCTAATCCAAACACCGCGCTAGATAAAATAAAATCAGCTTATAAAGCTGGATGTAGAAGGTTTGATGGTGCTATTAGAGGATTTGGTGGTTGTCCAATGGCAAAAGATGATTTAACAGGGAACATAGCTACTGAAATGATTGTTTCCTATTTTCAGGATCAAGGTCTTGATTTGGGAATTAATCGGTTGGAAATGGATAATTCAATATTGGCATCCAGTGCTATTTTTGATCATTACCACTAAAAGTAGAAATATAAATTTGCGGCATTATTTTGGCTTACACACGAGAGTTTAAAAAGAAGAAAAAATGATAAAATACACACTTGCTAGTTTATTGATATTGACATCAGTGGTTACAGCATTTAGCCAGACAGCTAAAGAATATACAGAGCAAGGCATAGCAATGTATGAGAAAAGAGAATACATGCAGGCCATAATAAATTATAATATGGCTATTGAAAAAGACGCTAACTATGCTCAAGCTTATTATATGAGGGGAAAAGTAAAGGAGGAGTTTGATGATATTCATGGTGCCATGAAAGACTTTAGTATTGCGATAGATAAGAATAAAAAGTTTGATGAGGCTTATTTTGCTAGAGGGGGAATAAAATTTGAACTGCAAGATTACTATGGTGCTATTTCTGACTTTACTTCTAGTATAGAAATTAATCCAAATAATCTTAATGCTTATTATAAGCGTGGTCAGGCAAAACATCAACTAGATGCTTATCAAGATGCTATTTCTGATTGCACTCAGATTATAGAGCTAAATTCTAAGAGTATTGATGCATACTATTTGAGGGGTATTTTGAGACTCGAATTTGGTCAGTTAAAAGAAGGGTGCTTAGATCTTAGTAAGGCAGGAGAATTAGGTGATATTAAAGCATACGACCTTATTAGAGAAAAGTGTAATCAAAGAGTGTTTTCTGGAGAAGGAGGATATTAATTTTAGAAACATACGAATTCAATAAGTTTAGAGGCCAATGGATAATTTAATTCATTGGCTTTTTTTATTGAATTGCAAGCTTCTACGCTATCTCCAATGGTTAACTCACTCAAACCCTTATAATAGTAACCAGGAGCATTATTCGGGTACTTTTTAATCAAAGTACTAAAAGCATCTATTGCCTCCACATGCTTTTTGCTTTTTTGAAGGCACCATGCCTTTCCAAAAAAAGCTTCCTGATTTACAAGTTTATTGTTCAAAAGATGCTCAAACCTCACAATGGCACTATCAAAAGCATCGAGGTAAAAGGCATCGAGTAAACCAATATTTAGATTTATACTATCAGCATTATAGCCATGTTTAAGTGATATTTGAAAGGTAGTTCTAGATAATTCCGCTTGCCCATCTTTCTTTAAGGCGTTGGCTTTAATGAAGTATAGTTCAGCCTTTTCGTTATCCTTATCAGTGTAGAACAAACCTTCATCAACATATTGAATAGCACGAAAGGGGTTGTTTAGATCATGAAGACACATTTGCGATAGCTTTATACTTGCTTGACCAGATTTAGTACTAAAGTATTTAATGGCTCTTCTGTAAGATGAAGCAGCTTCTCTATAATTATTTTGATGTTGAAGTCTTATGCCTTCTTCATAGGCATAGTTACTTGAATAGTAGGAGAGGGCAATTGGGCCGCCTATGCACAAGCATATTAAACCAAAAACAAAAATAGCTCCGTAAATTTTTACCTTTTTACTGTATTCATATTTTGGTTGACTATATCGAGGCTTTGGTTGATTATAGTTTGAATAAGGTGTAGTAGTATTTGAATTTGAGCTGTACTTAAGCGTATTATCGTATATAGCTTTTTTATTGATATCAGATAAAATGCGATTAGCTTCATTAACTCTTTTGAATTCTTCTTCTTTTTCAGGGTTTCTATCTGGATGGTATTTTTTTGCCAGTTGTCGATAGGCACGTTTTACCTCGTCTATTGAGGCAAAATTATCTAACCCTAATGTTCGATAATGATTATCTATCATTTATTAAATGCTAGTTTAAATTTCTTACCTGGCAATGAAATGACCAGACCTTTGAATTCTAAACTTAGCAGAATGGATGCTAATTGGCCTACTTGAAATGATGTTTTCCAACTCAAGTTGTCAATCATCATTCCTTCTTTGTGTTCTACCAAAGCATTAATAATGATCAGCTCATCTTCATTTAATTCAGAGAGATCGGGCAGTTGATTACTCGTCCCTGATTCGTTGGCTTCCCAATTCATGATATATTCAATATCCTTTCCTGAATTAAGCAAATGAGCTTTGTTAGAACGGATAAGATTATTGCATCCAACGGAGAATTCTGAATTAACATTACCGGGGACGGCAAATACGTCTTTGTTATAACTGTTGGCAATTTCCGCTGTGATCAGTGCTCCGCCTTTTGAAGCAGCTTCTACAACGATAATGGCATCTGCCATACCAGCGATAATGCGATTGCGGGCAGGGAATTTTGGGGCATCTGGTTTAGCATCTAGCGGATTTTCAGAGATTAAGGCGCCTTCCTTTACCATTTTATCAGCTGTTTCTCTATGGATAGCAGGGTAAATAACATTCACACCGCTGGCAAGTATACCAACAGTAGATAAGTTGTGTTTTAATGCTGATTTGTGTGCTTGTATATCAATGCCGTAGGCTAAACCACTAACTATTATTGGGTTATGACGTGCTAAGTACTCTACAATACTTTCAGTAATTTCCTTTCCATATGAGGTAGCCTTTCTAGTGCCTACAATTGATACGATCTTTTGTGAATTGAGATCAGCATTGCCTTTAAAGTATAAAAGACTGGGCGCATCATTAATGTGATTGAGCCGTTTTGGAAAAGCTTGATCAGTATGAATTAGTATTTGGACTCCTTGTTTTTCACACTTTTCTAATTCGGCCTCAGCTTTTTTTATTGGTAGGTCTTTTGATATAGATTCGGCAGTTAGCCTTCCAATTCCAGGAATTTTTAACAGTTTGTTTTTGGGAGTACTAAAAACTGCATTGGCAGATCCACAGTAACTAACAAGCTGTTTCACAAGCATATGACCAACGCCAGGAATAAAATTGAGCGCTAGTTGTGCCAACCTATCCTGATTTGCCAAAACCGTTAACGTTTAGGAGATGTTCTTTTTAAGTTCCTGAAGAAAGGATTTAACTTTTGTCAATGAATCAATCATTTCCATTTTGTCTTTAACATCATCAGAGTTGCTTTTAAGCATATCTTTAGCACCCTGAAGCGTAAATCCTCTTTCTTTCACCAAGTGATAAATGATCTTTACGTTTTCAATATCTTCTTTGGTGAATTGTCTATTGCCTTTACGATTCTTTTTGGGTTTAATTAGATCGAATTCAGTTTCCCAAAAACGAATTAAAGAAGTAGCCACGTTAAACATACTCGCCACTTCTCCAATGGCGTAATATTTCTTTTCAATGGTTTTTTCTTTGTAAGGCATATTTAGTTTTGAAGATAGGTAATTCTTCCACTTTCGTCAATATTTACAGGAACTTCAGGAAAATCTTTTTTAGTTAACTCAATAATTTTTTGAATTACTTTTTTCTGACTGTCGATCGATGGGCCTCCAGCACCGAGCTGTATTATAGGTGTAATATCAGCAAACAGAAACTCTCCAGAAGCATTAGTGTTAACTTTTATTATAGGAGCAAGGCCATTATCGCCTCTTAAATTGAATCGGGCATAAGTACAAAAATTACCAAGACTATAAGCAATAAATCGATCTTTGTAAACTTCGACCGCTCTGGTAACATGCGGTCCATGACCAAAAACTACATCGGCACCTGCATCAATTACAGCATGTGCAAACTTATAAACATCACCTCTGTTCTCTCCATAGAAATATTCATTGGTCCTAAGAACATTTTGATACTTACTTCCCTCTGCGCCACCATGAAAAGAAACAATGACAATATCTGATATAGAATCAAGGTGTGATACTATAGCTTTAGCATTGTTCAAATCATTAATACTTACGGTGCCGGTGTTTGGTGCAAATGCTGTGAAGCCATATTTCATACCATCAATCATGAAAGTTGTATATGGTTGCCTTAACTGACCAGCGTGATTTATCTTAAGAGAATCCAATACGCGCATAGTATTTTTTCTACCAGATTCTCCAAAATCACCTGCATGATTATTAGCTGTGCTCATTACGTCAAAACCAGCATCAACTAGGTTACTCATGAGTTTTTCAGGAGAACGGAAGATATAGCATATTTTTGGATCTTTACAGTACTTGGCGTCACCACCTTGGTCAAGAATAACCCCCTCCAGATTTCCAAATGTGACATCAGCATCCTTGAGAATATCATTTACGCTACTCCATAAATCTTTCCCATTATTAGTAGGTAAGTAAGTATCATCTGGGTAATTAGTCCCCATCATAATATCCCCAACGCCAATAATTGAAACTGTGTCTTTTAATAAACGAAAAATTTCAATTTCTACTGAATCCTGAATGGCAACCTTAGGTTTTTGCACTAAAGAATCAATCACTTGTTCTAAACTAACCGTATCCACTTGGGGAGTCTGTTGATTGGTACTAGTCGTTTTGGTTACTTTACAAGATGCGATACTTGCAATAATTAGAATACCGTAAACTGCTTTCTTTAATATTTTGGAAATAGCCAATTGATCTGAAGACATCGAAGATTCAGTGATTTTAAGCATTAAAAGTTTAGGTAATTAATCTAAAGGTATTGTTTCCTGTTGAGATATTTCAATCAGCTTTTCATACTCATCATTATCAAGATCTCTCTGGAAAAAGTTGATTGGATTGATTGGTTTGTAGTTAAATAAAACCTCATAATGTAAATGTGGTGCTTGAGATCTGCCAGTACTACCTACATAACCAATTACTTGGCCTCTTTTTACACTTTCACCACGCTCTACTATATAATTTGTCAAATGTGCATATCGCGTTTGATAACCGTAACCATGGTTAACAAATAAAACATTGCCATAAGTGGTAGAACGATAAGATGCGGTAACAATACCATCACCAGTGGCATAAATAGGAGTCCCGCTAGGTGCAGTAAAGTCTAAACCTTCATGCTCGCTCCACACTTTGGTAATAGGATGGAAGCGTCTTCCAAATGTAGTATGAAGTCTAGTTAGTTCTTTGTTGTTAATTGGCTGTATTGCAGGTCTAGAAGCCCACATTTTCTCTTTTTCAATCAATAGATCAGATATTTGATCGTAAGATTTACTTTGGATATATAACTTCTTTCTTAGATTGTCTATTCTTTGATATGTACCGATAATTAGTTCTGAATCTTCTAATTCCTGTTTCAACAGTCTTTCATACTTGTTGTGACCACCGACACCACCTTCTCTAATTGTCGCAGGTATTGCATCAGTATCTAAAATAACTCTATAGATGTTATCGTCTTTGAATTGCAGCTCATCAATGTTGGTATAAGCAGTGTTAAGGTTTTTGTTAAGTATACTCCATTCTAATTTCAATTTAGCATTCTCAGAGCGAAGATTAGATTCCTTTACAGGGGTGAAATTAGTTCTGTAAAGATAGATAAGCCCTAAAGCCATGATTAAAGAGACTGTCAAAAAGCCAACTACGTTTAAAACCAATGCATTCCTAGAGACCTTAATGGGCTCATATTTGCAGGTTTCTGTGTCGTAGTAATACCTTATTTTTGCCATGTGCTAAAAAATAAATTCAGTTTAAAAAATTAGTCAAAAGATTGATTTTCACGAGAAGCCAATTCAATCAATTTACTATAGTCATGGTTATTTACTCCGTTCATTACATAATTGATAGGGTCTAATTTAACTCCATCTTTTATGATTTCATAATGAACATGAGGGGCCGTAGACCCTCCACTGCTTCCAACTTCGCCAATAACCATTCCCCTTGTTACAACATCGCCAACTTTAAGATTTACTCTGCTCAGGTGAGCATACTTTGTGACATAGCCGAAGCCATGATCAATTTCTATATAATTTCCATAGCCAGTTTCTAGCTCACTATTAATTTTAACGGTCTTAATTTTTCCATTACCTGTTGCGTACACTTCAGTTCCTCTAATGGCTGCAAAGTCAATTCCTTCATGCATTACTCTTGCCTTGTGGAAAGGGTTGATTCTATTTCCAAATCCTGATACTAGTTGTGTTAGGTTAGGGTTATGTATCGGTTGAATAGTTGGGATGGCTTTCAATAACTCGTCATTATTCTTAGCAAGGCTCATAATCTCGTCAAATGACTGATTAACTATTCTAGCCTTCTTCTTAAGCTTATCAATCTTTCTTTTTGTGCCAATTACCAACTTCTCATTTTGAAGTCCTTCTTCCAAAATGTCTCTGTAGAGATCAACACCGCCACTGCCAGCTTGCAATACACTTGAAGATAGAGGTTCAGCTTCATATATTTTTCTATAGATGTTATTATCGCGTTCTGAAAGAGCAGCAATTACTTGATCTAATTCATCCATTTCGCTCTCAAGTGTGCTGTAATGTTTTTTAAGCTCCTTATTCTCCTTTTTTAATTGAGCTTCAACAGGGGTTTCATAATAGGTGTTATACACAAGCACAAGGCTAATAGCCATAACCAATGCAACAGATAAAAATCCTAAGAAATTAAGTGTTACATCTGATTTAGTGACTTTCGCCCGCTCATATCGGCAGGTTTCAGTGTCGTAGTAATATTTTATTCGCGCCATTAATATTGTAAGCTAAAAACTACTATTTTTGTGCTCTTTGAATAAATAAGTTTAAAAAATTGCGAATATCAACGGGTTCTATGCCTTTGACTAACCGCAATATATCATTTTTCTTTGAAAAATACATACGGTTGCAAATTTATCATTTTTTTTCATAATACATGGATTCTAAGTTAGTTAGACAGAAATTTCTAAACTTTTTCATTAACAAAAATCATCAGATAGTGGATTCAGCGCCACTTGTGAATAAGAATGATCCTACATTGATGTTTACCAATGCTGGTATGAATCAATTTAAGGACTATTTCTTAGGTAATGAAGACCCGAAATACAAACGTATAGCTGATACACAAAAGTGTTTAAGAGTATCAGGAAAACATAACGATCTTGAAGAAGTAGGACTTGATACTTACCACCATACAATGTTTGAGATGTTGGGTAACTGGTCTTTTGGTGATTACTTTAAGAAAGAAGCCATAGAATGGGCATGGGAGCTTTTAACAGTGGAATTTAAATTACCAAAAGATAGACTATATGTATCTGTTTTTGGTGGTGATAAAGGAGACGGTTTAGATGTGGATCAAGAGGCTTTTGACTTATGGGCAAGAATCATAGACGAAGATCGAATAATATTTGGATCTAAGAAGGATAATTTCTGGGAAATGGGAGATACTGGCCCCTGTGGACCTTGTTCTGAGATTCATGTTGACTTAAGAAGTGATGATGAGGTGGCTAAAACACCAGGCAAAGACTTGGTCAATAATGATCATCCTCAGGTTGTGGAGATATGGAATCTTGTATTCATGGAGTTTAACAGGCAAGCCTCAGGTAAGCTTGTCAACCTGCCGGCTAAGCATGTAGATACAGGAATGGGTTTTGAGAGGCTATGCATGGCTATTCAAGGAAAGAAATCAAATTATGATACGGACGTATTTACTCCTTTAATAAATTTTCTTGCTGAGAAGGCTGGCATTAAGTATGGAAATAACGAACAAATAGATATCGCTCTAAGGGTAATTTCAGATCACGTTCGAGCCATTGCTTTTGCGGTAGCCGATGGTCAGTTACCATCTAATACCGGTGCTGGTTATGTCATAAGAAGGATATTGAGAAGAGCTGTGCGCTATGGATTTACCTTTTTGAATTTTAAGCAGCCATTTATTTATGAGTTGGTGGATATTCTAGACCAACAAATGGGAGAGGTGTTTAGTGAGCTGAGAGTTCAAAAGGATTTTGTAAAAAAAGTAATTGAGCAAGAAGAGAATGCTTTTCTCAAAACTCTAGACAATGGACTAAAAAAGCTAGAGGGAATTAAATCTGAATTAGCTAATTCAAAAGACAAGGTTATAACAGGTTCATTAGCTTTTGAGCTTTATGACACTTATGGCTTCCCATTCGACTTAACGTCACTTATTGCACGAGAAAATGGCCTTTCTGTTGATGAAAAAGGTTTTGCTGTAGAAATGCAAAAGCAGAAAGACCGTTCCAAAGCTGATGCAGTTAAAGAAACTGGCGACTGGACAGTTTTGAAAAAGGTGAATAAAGTAGAATTTGTTGGATATGATGAATTAGAAGCCAAAGCTTCTATAATCCAGCATCGTACATTAAAGCAAAAGGGAAAAGAGATATATCAGATTGTACTTGACAAAACGCCATTTTATGCTGAAAGCGGTGGTCAGGTAGGTGATAATGGTTATTTGGAGTCTGAAAGTGAGCGCCTTAAGGTGCTTGACACTAAAAAAGAAAATGATTTGATTGTTCATTTGGTAGAGAAATTACCTAATGACGTGGAAGCGAAGTTTACGGTTAAAGTAAATGATAGTAAGCGCAGAATGACTATGAATAATCATACAGCTACTCACTTACTTCATCATGCATTGAGATCAATATTGGGTACTCATGTTGAACAAAAAGGATCACTAGTTAATGAGAAAGTCTTAAGATTTGATTTCTCTCACTTTCAAAAGATGAGCGAGGAAGAGATTGCAGCTGTTGAAAAGATGGTCAATGTGATGATTAGGGAGAACCTTCAGCTGGATGAAAGGCGTAATATGCCAATTGATCAGGCTAAAAACCTTGGTGCTATGGCACTTTTCGGAGAAAAGTATGGTGATCAGGTAAGAGTGATCAAGTTTGGAGATTCTGTGGAACTTTGTGGTGGCACACATGTATCTGCTACTGGTAACATTGGGCTGTTTAAGATCATATCTGAAAGTTCAATTGCAGCAGGTGTAAGGAGAATTGAGGCGATTTCCGCTGATGCTGCTGAAGAATTTATTGATGAGCAACTACAATTACTTAATGAAGTTAAAGGGTTGTTGAAAAGTCCTGTTGATATAAAAACTTCAATTCAGCAGCTTGTGGATGAAAAGAATCAGCTGGAAAAGGAAATATCAGCGTTACATGCAGGGCATACTCAAAACCTTAAAAAGGAGATTATTGCTTCAAAAGAAGCTGACGGTACTGTAGTTAAAATCATAAAGCTGGTTTCATTGCCTAATGCAGACGCACTTAAACAACTTTCGTTTGAGTTGAAAAATGAGCTAGACAATCTATTTTTAGTTTTGGCTGCAGATATTCAAGGCAAACCTCAAATAGCCGTAACCATAAGTGAGAGCCTTGTAAAAGACAAAGGTTTGGATGCTGGAAATATAGTTAGAGAGTTGGCTAAAGAAATAAAAGGCGGGGGTGGTGGACAACCATTCTATGCTACTGCAGGAGGTAAGGATATTAGTGGATTGGAGCGGGTTGTTGAAAAGGCAAAAAATATAATTTAGTATTGTAAGCCTGAGCGTAAGTTAGATTAATGGAAAAAAATATTAGGTATAAATATGAAGTAGTCATTGGGTTAGAAGTTCATGCCCAATTATTGACTAAGTCTAAAATATATAATTCAGACTCAGCAGCGTTCGGAAGTTTACCTAATTCTAATGTGAGTGCTATCACTCTTGGTCATCCAGGTACATTGCCCATTTTGAATAAGAAGGTTGTTGAGTACGCCATTAAAATGGGTTTAGCTTGTAACTGCGAGATTACCAGAGAAATGATTTTTGATAGAAAAAATTATTTCTATCCAGATCTTCCAAAAGGATATCAGATAACACAAGATAGAACACCAATTTGTGTTGGAGGTGAAGTGCCAATCAATCTAAAAGATGGTGGTGAAAGAGCCATTAAACTTAATAGAATACACATTGAGGAAGATGCGGGTAAATCGATGCACCTGGCGGGTGAAGAAGATACTTTAGTAGATTATAATAGAGCAGGAGTACCCTTAATAGAAATTGTAACTGAGCCTGTTATTAAGAATGCCAGCGAAGCACAGGCGTTCTTAGCTGAAGTCAGAAAGTTAGTTCGCTATCTTGATATTTGTGATGGTAACATGGAAG
>CAYGNU010000059.1:0-13602 GCA_964351175.1 uncultured Roseivirgaceae bacterium
CAACCATTCTAAAACTATATGCCGATCATGCTCCCTTTGGTGGAAACGTAGTAGGAGTGAGCGCTGCTTCATATCGCTTTTTCGGAAGGCCACCTAATCAACTCTCATGGGCAGAAGCGGCTACTTTAGCTATTCTACCTAATAATCCTTCTTCTATTTTTCCGGGGAGGAATCAAAAAGCATTTCTAGAAAAAAGAGACCGATTACTCGATAAAATTCAAGAACGAGGATTAATTGATGAAGACGAACTCTTTCTTGCCAAGCAAGAGCCGCTGCCACAAAGCATTAAACCAATTCCAAATAAAGCTTACCATTTGTTATACAGGGCAATGAGTGAAGGGCTGAAAGGAACTGAAGTGAGATCAACACTAGATGTTCAATTACAGTCAGCGGCTGACAAATTGGTGAATGAGCATAGTAAAACACTTGCCTACAATCAAATTCATAATGCTGCAGCTATTATTCTTAATGTTAAGTCAGGTAATACTTTGGCTTATGTTGGTAATTCTGATGCTACAGGCCAGAACGGCCAGCATGTTGATATAATAACTTCTAGAAGAAGCCCTGGAAGTCTTTTAAAGCCCTTTTTATATGCAGCCGCACTTGATGAAAGTCTAATTACACCAAACCAATTATTACCTGATATACCTGTTTTTTATAAAGGCTTTGCTCCGAAGAATTTTGATAAAGAATATCGGGGTGCCGTACCTGCTGATGATGCATTGATTAGTAGTCTCAATGTTCCTTTTGTTCATTTATTGATGGAGTATGGCTATGAGAAGTTCCATCAGAAGTTGGTGCAAATGGGTTTTAATGCTTTTGATAAGCCTGCAAGTCATTATGGATTGTCTATCATTCTTGGTGGTGCAGAAACCACCCTTTGGGAGCTAACCTCAGTGTATAGCGGTATGGCGCGCAGCCTTAATAATTTTAAAAACAGACCTATTGGCAAAGGCTATTCCGCAGACGATTATCATCCTAATCACTATTTGAAAGAGGAGGAAACCAAGATATCTACTTTAATGCCTGATGGCAATATGCGGGTTCCGTCCATTCGTTTTGCCTTTGAGGCTATGCAAAAACTCAATCGGCCAGATGAAGAAAGTGGTTGGCAACAGTTTCAGTCCTCTAAACAAATAGCCTGGAAAACAGGTACAAGCTATGGTTTTCGAGATGGCTGGGCTATTGGTCTTAATAGTGATTATATCATAGGCGTATGGGTTGGCAATGCTGATGGGGAAGGTCGCCCCGGTTTAACTGGGGTTTCTGCCGCTGCCCCCTTGCTCTTCAGCCTTTTTGATTTAGTAGATGGTAATGCAGTATTGGAACCACCTTTCGGTACTGAAAAGGAAATTTGTCAGAAGACCGGTATGCTAGCTTCTAAAAACTGTACAGAAACAAAATTAATGCAGGTGCCTGACTATATGTTCAAGACTGAAAGATGTACTTATCATCAGCTTTTACATTTGAATAAAGAAGAGACCTATCAGGTGAATAGCACGTGCTATAGTGTTTCTTATATCGTTCAACAATCTTGGTTTATACTTCCTCCAGTACAGGCCTGGTATTATCGCAAGTTTCATCCAAATTACAAGAAACAACCACCTTTTAAGACTGGGTGCATTCAATCAGATAGTGAAACACAATTTGAGCTCATCTATCCAAATCAATTTACAAAGGTTAAAATTCCATTAGAGCAAAGTGGGGAGAAAGGTTTCTCAATATTTGAAGCAGCTCACCAAAATTCAAAGGCCGTGGTATATTGGCACTTAGATGATCAATATCTGGGCTACACTCAGCGAACTCACCAAAAAGGGATTCAAACCGAGAAAGGCATACATATCATTACATTAGTGGACCAATTTGGTAATGAAATAAGCCAAAAATTTGAAGTCATTGATTAAATGATAAATTTTTTGGATTAGCTGATCTCGTCCTATGTTTCAGATTTTAGCAACCCCGAAAAGTAGAGATTTTCTTAAAAAGTAAATCTACTGTTGGGTAACATAGAAAAGAATCAATGCATACAGCTACTTATCATTTTTAGCAATAATCCAAACTGCATGTACTATGCCAGGGATAAAGCCTAATAGAGTCAAAAGTATGTTAAGCCAGAAAGCCCCTCTTATACCTACAGTGAGAAAAACACCTAATGGAGGGAGGATGATAGCAAATATTATTCTTAAGATGCTCATATAAGTTTTAAGGTAATTGAATTATGAATCTACTAATTATTTGATAAGTGGACTGATACTCATGCGATTAATTTAGTTCGTAGTTAACAATTTTATATCTTGAGTCTTCTATTTAAACTCTAGAATCGATCATTATGAAAAAACTATTGTCCTTATTCATCATTTGTGTAGCGGTTGCTCAGACTTCTGCTCAGAAGAAACCGAAAATTAATGCTAATAAAAAGGCTGCGATTGCCAGTGTGGAAAGTAAGTCCAGCGATTTAACTACACTTTCTGACAAGATTTGGTCTTATGAAGAAGTGGCTTTTCAGGAAGAACAATCAGCAGCAGCACTAATGGCCTATGCTGAAAAACAAGGATTTAAGATTACTAAGAATGTTGGAGGAATATCAACCGCTTTTATGGCTGAATATGGCTCAGGGAAGCCTATAATAGGTATAATGGGAGAGTTTGATGCCTTGCCTGGACTATCTCAAAAGACAGTACCTCACAAGGATCCGGTTCATGATGGGGGTGCAGGACATGGCTGTGGCCATAATTTGTTTGGTGTAGCATCTTTAGGGGCTGCAACTGTTATTAAAGAACAAATAGAAAGTGGTAAGCTAACTGGAACTGTGAGGTTCTATGGCACGCCAGCTGAAGAGAAGTTTTTTGGAAAACTCTGGATGGTACGTGAAGGTGCATTTGATGATGTTGACATTATGATGGATTGGCATCCAAGCTCATCTACCAAAGCAAATGTTCAGGCAGGATTGGCCCTAGTCGATTTTATTGTGGAGTTTGAAGGTCAGGCGGCTCATGCTTCTGGCGACCCATGGAATGGTAGGAGTGCTGCTGATGGACTTGAACTTTACACCACAGGTATTAACTATTATAGAGAGCACATTTTGCCAACTGTAAGGATCCATTATGATATTATGGAAGCGGGCAAGGTAGTAAATGTTGTGCCTGATTATGCAAAAATATGGACTCGAGTACGTGATACGAAAAGAGATGGCATGGAGAAAGTATGGAAGCGTGTTGAAGAGATAGCAAGAGGAGCTGCTATCATGGCTGATGTCGATTACAAAATAACATTAGTTTCAGGTGTTCATGAAGTGCTGGTCAATAGAACTGGAGCAGCTGCTTTGCAAAAGAATTTAGAGTATTTAGGTGAGCTAGATTTTAACGAGGATGAAATTGCCTTTGCTATGAAAATACAAGAGGCTACAAACAAACCTCAAATTGGTTTCGATACGAAGATTGAACCTATGGAAGAAACTTTAGAGCACCCTAGAGGTGGATCTACCGATGTAGGTGATGTCAGCTGGGTAGTTCCTACCATCCGTTTGAGTGCAACCGTAGCCCCTAAGGATACTCCGTGGCATAGTTGGGCTGTTGTAGCTTGCAGCGGTATGTCTATTGGTCATAAAGGAATGCTATATGCCACTGAGGCACTTTCAATGACAATGATTGATCTATTTGAGAATGCGAAGCTTAGAGATGAAGTAAAGGCAGAATTTAAGGAGCGCAAGGGTGATTATGTTTATAAAGGTATTGTGCCAGATGGACCACCGCCAGTAAATAATATAGATTAGATATTCTTCTGATAATTAATCATTAACAACACCTACACTGTTCAATTTAAATTGAACAGTGTAGGTGTTGTTAATTACATCAATGTTCAAGGTTGAGTTATGAAGTTTTAGAATCTCTTTTACTATTTCCTGACCAAATCCAACACTATTTTTGACATCGAACTTATTAGTAAACGGATTCTTTGCAACGGTATTAATGATTTGGAGTTCGATGAATTGTTCATTAGATCTTTTTAAATCTACTTTTATCTCACCGCCAATAGGAGTGTATTTGGCACAATTGGATAATAAGTTATCAAAGACTTGAAGTATCCTGTCTTTATCGATTGGCAGAATCAAATCAGGTTCTATATTTACTGACCACTTCAATTTTTTCTCCTTTTTAAAGGAGCTGTAATATTCGTATCGCTCAATTAGCAATTTGGAAATATTGTGATTTTCAATTTCCAATTTTATCTTCCCACTTCCCATTGCAGCAGTTTCCAAAATGGCATAAACAAACTCCAGAGCTTTTTCAGAAGATTTTTGAATCATTCCTACAATGTCTTGATGCTCCTTTGATTTTATAAAAGAGGCCAGCGTCTTAATGTTACTTAATGGTCCCCTTAAGTCATGCGCTACATAGCCTACTAATTGCTTCATTCTCTCTTTAGACTTCCTTAAATCATTTTCCTTTTTTTCAAACTTTAAGAATGTAGCAATTGAGTTTGACATCATTGTAATAAAGTCCCTCTCATGCTCTGAAAAGCCAAATTTTCGAGGTATGGTGGATGAAAAATTTAAAGTTCCAAATAGCTCATTTTCAACAATAATTGGAGCGCTTATATAAGACTCCAATTTCATGTTTACATATACTGGATGATTTTTCATCTCCATCAGTAAACCAACATGCGGCAAACCGATAACGCTATTGGTTTTAACTACTTCACGACAATAAGTTCCTTCAAGTGAAAAAGTAGTTCCATCGGCAATTGGATCAATTTCAGAAACACAATTACAGACTGTATAATCCTCGCCATTAATTTCAGATACGATACCAATTTTCATATCAAATATTTGTAAACCGGCACTTAAATATTTTGAAATTAATTCGTGAAAAGTTGAAAAATCCGTTGTCTTAAGGGTTTGTAATGTCTTGAGATTTTTACTCAATGCCATTAATTGATCTTTCTCGGTTTTGGAGTCATCCATTAGAAAGAAAATGTCATTATCGATAAACTCAGGATAGATCATTTGACATTGTATTTTTCAAAGATTTCGGAATTTAACTAATTATTAAACCATTCTAAATAAGACAATTAATATTTTCGTTGCTTTGTCCATTTTTATAATAAATATGCTATTAAATAATTGAATCACTAAATAATGTTGAATTAAGGCTTATTAACATCTATATAAAGGTGACTAAACCAATGCCAGTTACCATCTTTATCGGGAACAGTTATGGTATAAAGGGTTCGTCTTCTATTCTCAATAGCGGTCTCAGGTGATATACTTAAAACAAGCTTACCATTATTTTGCTCATTCATGGTAATTTGACATGTACTTCCTTGGATAAAGCACTGCAGTTGGTCAAGTACTAGATCAGAAGCATCAAACGTAATCTCAAGTGATGGTTTATGCTGATTACTTGGCACGATAAACGATTCTGGATTGACACTTATTAACTTTAATGGCTTCATATTGGCTTTAGAAGTAAATTTTTCGATCTCCGCATAAGCCTCTGACATGGGGAATCTGGGCAATTGCATAAGGTCTGTATTGCTATAAATGACACCAGAGTTTTGGGCCGCTGCAGCTACAAACCCAAATTCATTTACAATTTCTTTCATTTTAAGATCCAGCTCTCCATAGGGATAGGCAAATACTTTGGGCGTAAAATTGGTATTTTCTTCAATAAGCTTTTGACTCAAGCCTATCTCATCTTCAAAAGCCTTATATCTACTTTGAGCCGGTAAATTCAAAAAGTATTCGTGTGAGTGCGTGTGGTTGCCAATCTCAACACCTTGATTCATAGATCCTTTAATTTCCTCCCAGTTCATATAATCACCTCCACCAACAGTTTCTGTATTTACAAAAAGGGTAGCAGGATAACTATAGCTATTCAATAGTGGTAGGCCATTTTTGAAAAAGCTTTTATAGCCATCGTCAATAGTAATGACAGCCGTTTTTCGTTTTTCAAAATCTGAATTAAGGTATTCTATAGCGCCTGATAAAGATAATACCTGATAATTATTGTTTTTTAGGTATTTGAGATGAGCTTCAAAATCCTTTAGGGATATGTTAGTTGATGGGTATCTACTGTCACCAAAACGGTGATAAACGAAGCATACTATCTCTTTATCATTGGTTTTATTATTTTTAGTGATTGTTTCTTTTTCAATTTCAGTCGCTTTTTCTGATGGGCTGTTACAAGCAATGAAGTGTACTATTGAAAAGAATAATATTCTAAATAAGTTATGCATCCCAAGTGATTTACTCTTCTACAAAGTACAACGGTGAGAGCTGGTAATGATCATATTCGGTCAAATTATTTTGTCTTATAATCGTTTTAAGCTGATGGACATAGGCAGCGCCTCTTTGTGAATACCTTCGTAAATAGGGAAGGAGCGTGTTAATGTCATCGGTCTTTCTTCTTGCCTTTCTGAATTCTTTATATGGTTTGGCACGACCGAGTGTTACAAAATAGTCTTCTATAGACCCGGAAACATCGTCATACTTCCTTAAATACACATCATTTCCACCAGCCGCTATGCGAGGCTCATCTTTTTTATAAGCCCATATTCCAAAAAGATTATTGGCCTCTCTAAAAAATCTTGATGATCCCCATCCACTTTCAACAGCCGCTTGTGCCAGTGTAATACTGTTGGGGTGTGTAATCATCCTTTCTAAGAGGTCGTTAATATCCTGTGCCTTGAACCGCTCTATTTCTCGTACAAATAGTGAAGAGTCAGAAGCTGACCAATGCTCCTTATTACTTAAAGTAATGATGCTATCTCTGGTTTGACTAATGTGATATCTAGCGATCAATATGGCAGGTAGTGTAATGGCTATAAATGTCTCCTTGCTTTCGGCTACAGGTAAGCCACTAAAATCAGGTATGTTATGATATTGAATCGGTCTAACCAATGAATCTTCTAGCAAAACAACTTTTGCTGTATCTCCCAGCGTTATAGTCTCTACTTTCAGTTTTTGCACCTTCTCACCGCAGGCAAGGGTTAATGCTAGAAGTATCCAACTGTATCTTATTAAAGCGTTCATTTGGTGGTCTTAATGAGTAAATATAGAAAGTTTTAAGACTCCTTTGAAACTCTAAATCGATTAAGATAAGTAGATTGATGCTTCTATTGGATGTTGATGCAGCATTTTAATAATAACTTCTATGATTTAGATCATGGACTTTTTTTCTCTTTTATAAGATATAACAACACCCCTATTATCTCCTTAAGGGGATATTCCTCTACAAAGAAGTCAGCATTAAGGTCATAACGACCGTGACTAAGAAACTTTTGAGGACAGAAATCCAAAAGTCTTGGAAATATACCTCTCTGTAGTCGACTTAATAATTATTCTTTCTCAAGTTGAATAAATAGTAATTATACCAGAATCCACTCATAAAGACATTAGCCCTTTGAAGGGGGCTAGGGGGATGATTTTATTGAATAATCATTCCGAAAAACTACCCTATGGAGTCTCCTCAGGAGTAGGGCCTTCCAATAATCGTAACCCTTTTTCTTGAACTGCCTTGTTCAGCTGGTTTAATTTGTCCTGATAGAGTTTCTTAAGATCTTGAAGTTCTTTATCCATTTCTTTAGTAACTTCTTTCCTTACCATCTCCGCTTGGTCTGTAGGCGGATAATCGCCTCGTTGCTGGTCGGCCATTAAGAAAGCTAATCGGTTGTTAATGCGTATTCCAAAATTCAACGGATCTTGATAGGCTTCATTCTTAGTCATGTGAATGTTATTTTCTATCACTTCCAACTCTTTAAAAAGCTCATCGGCCATGGTTTTGATCTGAACGTAGTCAGCTTCGCCTTTTATTTTTTCAAGCAAATAGTTAATGTCTTTTTTAGTCTTTCTGATATCAATTATTGCCTGATGTCCTTCACTCACCTTATCTCTTACCTTCATTAAGAAGTCAAATTGATTTTTATAGTCTTCTATTGTGTTAGGTAGCCTTGGATCTTTCAAAATGGTAAAAGGCTGCTCCATAGTTTTTCCATTGACAGTAAGTTGAGCAATGTAGTTGCCAGGCACAGCTTTAGGTCCTCTGTTAGGAGAGGAGTATAAAATCATTCCATCAAATTCTTTAAAACCAGGGTAACGCATATCCCAAACTACTCTATTGCCACCCTTTTTAGGTTTGATGACAAATTTCTTGTCTTTGGTATTATTGGAGAATGTAGAAATCAAAGTTCTGCTATTATCTAAAATCTTAAGACTCACTGAATCCTTTTCTCCTAAGTCTTTGAGGTAGTAATGAAACATAACTCCATCAGGGTGATTCTCGCCAACTAGTTTTTTGTTAGGTGCACCCCATCCACCAGATTGATGAATTCTGTAGCTATCATCTGGTTTGTAAAGATGAAACTCACTAGCGGCTACTTCATCACTGAGTTGATGCAAGGGTGTTAAGTCGTCAATAATCCAGAAGCTTCTGCCATGAGTAGCGGCTATCAAATCATTGTCTCTTACTAGTAAGTCCCTGATCGCTACAATTGGTAGATTCAATTGAAAAGGCTGCCAGTTGCTACCATCATCAAAAGAAATGTACATGCCCCATTCAGTACCAGCATAAAGTAAACCTGGCTTCACTTTATCTGCGCGAATGGCACGTGTGTAGTGATCGTTGTTGATGCCATTGGTGATTTTAGTCCATGTTTCTCCGTAATCTGAGGTTTTGTAGAGGTAGGGGGTGTAGTCTCCAAATTTATAACTAGTAGCTGCAACATAAGCTCCACCTTTAACATGAGGATTGACATCTATACAATTCATCATATTGAGTTTTGGTGAGCCCGGAGGGGTTACATTTTTCCATGTTTTGCCACCATCACGAGTTACATGTATCAGACCATCATCAGACCCAGTCCAAATAACGCCTTCTTCCTGAGCTGATTCAGTAGCGGCAAAAATGGTCCCGTAGAATTCAACACCGGTATTATCTTGGGTGATCGGGCCTCCTGAAGAAAGTAGGGTTTCTGGCTCATTTCTGGTGAGGTCTGGTGAAATTACTTCCCAAGATTGGCCTTCGTTGGTCGTAACATGCAAGTAGTTACTACCTGCATACAATTTGTTTTTATTGTTCGGACTAAAGAAGACAGGATAATTCCAGTTAAAGCGATATTTCATTACTTCAACTCCAGAACCGGCAGGATTATCAGGCCAAATGTTTGTGGATCTTTCTTGGTCGATGGAATGATCCATACGCGACATATACCCTTTATAGGTTCCTCCATAAACAATATCATTGTTTTTTGGATCTGGAGCCAAGTGGGCACTTTCACCACCAGCAGTGGATTCCCAGTCACTTTCATCGATGTAGCTGCCGGCATTTCTACTAGCTATTCTGATAGCACTATTGTCTTGTTGTGCTCCATAGATTCGGTATGGGAAGCTAGTGTCAGTGACTACTCTGTAGAATTGTGCAGTAGGTTGGTTGTGATAGGTGGTCCAATTATTTCCACCGTCCGTTGAGATTTGAGCTCCACCATCATCAGCAATGATCATCCTTTGATTGTTATTAGGGTCTATCCACAAATCATGATGGTCACCATGAGGAGCATTTTTAAGTTCAAAAGTTTTACCACCATCTTTCGACACGCCATAGCTCACATTCATCACATAGATCATATCTTCATTCTGACTGTCAGCGGTAATTCTGCTATAATACCATGCTCTTGAACGTAGTGCTCTATTACTACTTGTTTTTATCCAGGTTTTACCTGCATTATCTGATCTAAAAAGGCCGCCATCTTTGGCTTCAATGATGGCCCATATACGTTCTGAATTGACTGGTGATACTGCTAACCCCACAATTCCCCATGGTCCATTGGGTAATCCATTTTGTTTGATTTCGGTCCAATTATCTCCGCTATCTGTACTTTTGAAGAGTTTACTGTCAGGTCCACCGCTATCCATCCTGTATCCATTTCTTTTCATTTGCCATGATGCAGCATATATTATTCTTGGGTTATTTGGATCTAGGATTAAATCTCCGGCTCCGGCCTTATCACTGACATATAGAATACGCTCCCAATTTTTGCCTCCATCCATACTTCGATATACACCACGCTCAGTATTATCTTTCCATAAATTGCCAATAGCAGCTACATAAACGATATCAGGATTGGTAGGATGAATTCTTATTCTTGAGATATGCTCTGTGCCTTTAAGACCAATGAAGGTCCATGTTTTACCTGCATCTGTTGATTTCCAAGCACCTCGACCACTAGATACATTACCTCTTAGAGTTTGTTCACCTTCACCTACATAAATCACATTAGGGTCTGATTCGGATACGGCTACAGCACCTATAGAGCCACCAAAAAAACCATCAGAGATACACTCCCAGGTCGTTCCACCATCTGTTGTTCGCCAAACACCACCACCAGCAGTGCCCATGTAGTAAAGTTTGTCATTACCAACTACACCTGTTACAGTACCTGCTCTACCACCGCGATATGGACCAATATTTCGCCAAGAGATACCCTCATAGAGCGATTGGTCATAACTAACCGAAGAAGAAGTTGATTTACTTTTTCGTTGTGCTTCGGTAGTTGACAGCAGAACAAAAGAGAAAAGAAGGAAGAGATAGGTAAAACGGTGCATAAATTCTGAATTTGATTTTATATGAAACTAATTAAATGTTACCAGCTTTTCTAGTAGATGCTGTTTTCTTAATCGACTAATGATGCAAAAATTTAAGTTGTGATTAAAAAATTGCTATTTATTTTATCAGGTCTTTTAATTACTCAATATGAAATGAAGTAGAAACGGCATGAATAAACGCTACTTTTCTTGCGAATACTCATGCCGCTTTTGTATTTAGATTAAGAATTTACTGATCTCCTTCCATCATCTCGTCTACCAAGGCTACAATATCATCTAGATGATATTTAACAATGCCTGGACGGTAATTGCTAGAACTCCTTTTAGCCATAGCCTGAATCGTTCTTAATTCTGCTCTAGCAGCAGCATGAACATCTGATCGGCTTTTGCTATCATCTTGCATCAATGAAGCTAACTGCATTACATGAGCACGTTGAATATTTCTCCTGTAAGCATCGATATTTCGATTTCCTTTAAGTTCAGACCAAATACCACCTCTCAGTTCTGAAAGCATATCTGCAATGGTATAGGCGCCATTGCCATTCAAGGCTTCATTGTCAATCATTCGTTCCATTCGACTTTCGCTTAGCAAGTTATTAAGCTGTCTGGTTTGCATATTTCTGATTAAGTCTACTGTTCCTTCAGGACCGATATTCTTCACGATATCCTCTTTGATGAGCCAGTTTGGAGTGCTGAATACATGATCATTGAGAAAGCGAATAGCAGCTGCTTGCTCATTGCGTGGCAAGTGTGTATAGGTAAGTCCTTCCTGATCGGTAGTGAAATACTCTTCATATACGCCCCCAACATTGGTGACTACGTGGCCCGAGTATCTCGACCAAACCCCAATTAATTCACCAAATAGTTCTTCCAAATCTTCGTAGCCTTCACCTGGGGTAGCGGTCCATTCGACTAGATTATCAGCTACAATTTTTAAGTTGCTGAGTCCATAAGTACTGGCCTTGATGGGATCATCTCCCACAGACTCGGTCTGAGAGCTTGGGTCAAAGCGATTTCTTCCTCCAAAGAGATAGCGCGGGTCACCTGCTTTTTCGCTGATCCAGGCGTTGAGTGTGGGCTTTTCCGCTGCAGCTGAGTTTGCTTCAGGAATCCAGCGGTAGCCCCAGTTGATGGCATAGTTGTCGTAAGGACCTAACATTCTGACCCAGCGTACACCTTCATCACCTGGCTGTGCCACATAGTTATAACGTGTATAATCCATTAGAGTAGTAGCCAAACCCCACTTTTGAGTGAAGGTGGCTGAACGAAGCGAGTCGGTAGGATAAGCATAGCTAGCCTTCATATTGTGAGGTAAGCCTAAAGCGTGGCCAATTTCATGAGAAATTACCATGCGCATCATTTCCCCAATTTCGGCATCAGGAGTATTTAGGGTTCTTGCTTTTGGGTTAGCGGCACCAGTTTCTAGTAAATAACGGTTGCGGTAAGAGCGTAGGTGGTTATGGTACCAAACAATATCACTCTCAATAATTTCTCCTGATCGGGGATCACTCACACTTGGCCCCATGGCGTTTCTGGTGGTAGTGGCAACATATCTGACAACGGAAAAGCGCGCATCTTCAGGACTCCAGTCAGGGTCTTCTTCCTTGGTAGGAGGATCCAAAGCCAAAATTGCATTTTTGAAACCTGCGGCTTCAAAAGCAGTCTGCCAGTCTTCAATTCCTTGCTTAAAGAAAGGTCTCCATTTTTCGGGAGTAGCAGGATCAAGGTAGTAAACAATAGGTTTCACTGGCTCAACCAACTCACCGCGGGCATAGGCCTCTGGGTCCTTTGGTTCTAGTCGCCATCTACGGATATATCTTTTCTCATCTGACTTTAGGGCATCCGAACCGTAATCAATTTGACGGATGGTAAACCAGCCAACGCGCTTGTCGTAAAGTCTTGGCTGCATCGGCTGTTCATGTAGCAGGTACATGGATTGGCTCATCTGCATAGAAATGGTACCAGTTCGCGAGCTTGATGGCGGCTCTGAAGCCGAATAGGTCATATCGTGTCTTACTTCTACATTTTCTGGATAACTCTGCATCCGGTTAATAAAGCTCCTTGACTTATCTAAAGATTTTACCTTGTATTCCTTTCTAAGTCCATCAGACAGGCCACTGATGGCACTTACATCACTCAAAAATAAGCTGTTTACTTCTATTACAGCTGCAGTAGAATCAGCATTGAAAGCTTCTATCTTGAAGGCTGCAATTACCGGTGCGTAGTTGTTATCAGCTACGGATTGGAAGATCGGGAGTTCCTCATCAGCCACATTATTAAAAGAAAGGGATTTCAAGTGAACATTATTTTGCACTCTTGACCAGCTCACTACCTGCTCGTTAGTTTTTGAACCCGCATTAAGATAGCCGCCACCCAGATCTGCAGGAATTTTGGCTATTCTTGATACGAGGAGCATGTCCTTATCAAACATATCAAAAGGTACTTCGAAATAGTAATTTTCTCCTACCTGATGCACTTTAAAAAGACCATCATCACTAATGGCCTCAGCCGTAATGACTTCTTTGTAAGCTTTTATGGATGATTTTTTTGCGGATTTTGCTGGACTGGCAGACGCCTCCTGTTTTCCTTTTTTCTTTTTCTTCTGTGCGTTGGCAGGAGGTGTAACCGTTAGGCCAATAAGGCCAAGGATTATTAAGACTTTAGTTACTTTCATATTAAACGGAGATACATTGTTAAATCTCGAAACTAAGAAAGAAAAGAAAAATTCTAAAGGCTAAATTTTACAAGCGGTACTAGGTTCTATAAATCTAATTTGCTGGCTTTAGGAAGAGAATGTACAGAAACCATCTCACTCACTTGTCCTCGTTTGTAGCTAAGGTCTTTGAGGTTTATTTTTTTGAGATCACTTTTATACAAATGATTAATTGGAGAGATAAATAATAATAATATCAAAACAAAATTTCTACTAGTCCTTAAATAAAGGTGGATGTTGTTCATCAAAATTGTTGGCCGCTTGAAATGCCTCAGCCATGGCTAGAATA
>CAYGNU010000060.1:0-13470 GCA_964351175.1 uncultured Roseivirgaceae bacterium
TGCCAGGGATGAATATTATTAATGATATTCTTGTCTATAAAAAAGGACAGACAATGGACGAAGCTATTCATATCTATAGTAATGATGTTGAAAGAGATTATATTGAAACACTGGACATTAACTTAATAGCCGGAAGAGATTTTGTAGAGACTGATATATTAGATTCAGTAGCAGGCAGAGTTTTGATTAACAGAGAGGCCATGAAGCAACTCGGTTTTGATACAGAAAATGTTGCTGGAGAGAGCATATTTTTTGATTGGCGAGGTAGAACTATTGAATTTAAAGTGGTTGGTGTTATTGAAGATTTTAATCAATTTTCCCTGCATCAAAAAGTTGAGCCACTATTGTTATCGTTGAATGAAAGCCGATTTGAGAATGTGATTATTGATGTTAATTTGAATGATTATTCAACTACGAATGCCTCTATACAAGATGTGTTTAAAGAGATTTTTCCAGAAACACCCTATGAATCCTTTGCATTAAATGACCAGTTGGTAAAACAATATGAAAGTGATTACAAAACCTTTAATCTGGTCATCTATTTCGCTGTTATTTCCATATTTATAAGCTGTATGGGCCTGTATGCTTTGTCCATGTTTGTGGCCGAAAGAAGGTTTAAAGAAATTGGTGTCAGAAAGGCTCTGGGAGCAAGTATTAAAGATATCCTCTTTTTAGTCTCTAAAGATCTGTCAGTACTGGTACTTATTGCATTTGTAATATCTATCCCACTTTCAATTTTCGGATTAGATATGTGGCTAGACAGTTTTGCCTATAGAATCACTCCTCAAATTGTAACATTCATTATTGCAGGTATTATTTCCGTTGCCATTGGTTGGCTTACTATCAGTTATCAATCTATTAGAGCGGCCAGAACTAACCCTGTAGATGTGCTTAAAGATCAATAGGTAAAATAGATTCAGAATAGTCAAACAACAACACAATGCTCAAAAACTACTTTAAAATAGCCCTCAGAAATCTCAGAAGGAATAATATTTATTCTCTAATCAACATTATAGGCCTAACGATTGGCCTCACAGGGTCATGCATGCTTTTTATGTTCATCCAAAATGAGCTGAGTTACGATGCTCACATTAAGGATAAAGAAAGGATAGCTAGAGTGCTAACAACTACTGTTGAAGATGATAAGGTCAGAATATATGGTCGAAATCCGTCTGCTGCAGGTGAGGCATTACAAAATGAATTTGGACAAATAGAAGTTACCACAACCCTTTATCAACCCTTTGGCCACTTGGACATCCATTGGAATGGTGAGACTATAAGTGAAAGATCTTGGTTTTTGACCGACAGTGCATTTTTCAAAGTATTTGTGACTGAATTTATTGAGGGTGATCCTGCTAATGCGCTTTCAGAACCTAATAGCATTGTGCTTACTAAATCATTGGCCGATAAATATTTTAAGGGAACAAATGCTCTTGGTAAGGTGATGGAATTTGAGCGTATAACGCCTATGAAAGTTACTGGAGTTATAGCTGACCAACCTTCAAACTCCAGTTTGCAATACGATATCCTTACGTCTTCAAATTCTACCTTTCAAGACTATGGATGGTGGGTAAGCGGCCTTAATTCTTGGAGGCGCCTTAATGCAGGTACTTTTGTAAAATTTACAGAAAAAGAGGGTATGACTGAAGTTGAAGTTCAAATTCCCGCACTTATCGAAAGATTAATTCCAGAAAATCCGAGTCAGCTAGGTTTGAAGTTTCAATGGCTTGAAGACATTCATCTCAATTCTGAAGATATAGAATTTGGTCGTGAGTCAGCATTAGGTAGCTGGACTATTATTTACCTTTTTTCTGCTATAGCTATTTTTCTCTTATTAATGGCCTGCATCAATTATATCAACTTAGCAACGTCAAAATCAATGCAAAGGGCTAAAGAGATAGGAACAAGAAAAGTTTCGGGGGCTAGCCGTACACAATTGATAGCCCAATTTTTAAGTGAAGCATTACTGCTTGCCTTGATGTCTTTTGTACTGTCAATATTTGCTATTGACCTGTTGATGCCTTTCTTTAATCAGCTTACGGGAGTACAACTTAAAATCCAAGATCATTTCTTTGAGACTACTGGTTCTCTATTCATACTCACATTAGGCATTGGGTTAATAGCAGGGAGTTACCCTGCATTCTATCTTTCTTCATTAAAACCAACGGAATCTATGAAAAGAGGTGGCATAGGTAATGCAGGTGCTTCATTGCGAAAAGCTTTGGTCATTTTACAATTTACGCTCTCTATTTTCATGATATCATCCACCCTTATCATCGGACAACAGATGAACTATTTGTCGTCAAAAGATTTGGGGTATCAAAAGGAAAACATCCTTGTCATTGATATTAATGATAGAAATGTTAGAGAAAATTTTCAGGCTATGAAATTAGATTATGCTAGTATCAATGGCGTAACGAGTGTAGCAACATCCTCCAGAGTGCCAGGAGAGTGGAAAAACATTAATGAAGTATTTGTTAAGAATCAGCAGAAACAGTCAGATTCCACGCAGACTTACTTCATGTGTTTTGATGAGGACATGTTAGAAACATTCAAACTTTCACTGGTTGAGGGGAGAAATTTCAGTGGTAACCTTGCTGAGGACTCCACACAAGTACTTATCAACGAATCTGCAGCAGAACTAATAGGTGGAAACCCAATAGGAGCGAACATATTCGTTTCGGGTAGTGATCAATCCTTTAAGGTAATTGGTGTTTTAAAGGACTTTAATTATCAGAGCTTACACGAGGATGTGGCACCATTAATCATCGGTAATTGGTATAATCCTATAACCAGTATTGATTATTTTAGTATCAGTCTGGCACCAGCGTCTGACATTAAGCAAGTACTTCAAGATGCGGAGGAAGTGCATAAAAAGTTTGATAAATCAACGGCCATGGAATATCATTTTATAGATGAGCAACTGCAGCTATTTTATACGGTTGAAAAACAGGCTAGTTTAGTATTCTCCATTGGTTCAGTTTTAACCATTGTCATCGCCTGCATGGGTCTATTCGGTATGGCTTCTTTTATAGTTCAAAAGAGAACCAAAGAAATTGGTATCAGAAAGGTGCTAGGGGCTAGTAAATGGGGGCTTTTTGTTCTTCTTACAAGAACATTTGTAGTGCAGGTAGTTGTGGCCTTTCTTATTGCTACGCCACTTACGTGGTATATCATGCAAGGATGGTTAGAAAGTTTTGCCTATTCCGCGGATCCAGGTGTTGGTCAATACTTACTGGCGGGACTTATGGCTATTGGTGTAGCGGTTTTCTCAGTTAGTTATCGGGTTCTTAAGACGGCCGGAATCAATCCTGCAGATACCCTAAAAACCGAGTAAATTTATATTAAGTGCAACCTTTATATTCTTTCTGAGTCTATAGGGTACATTTCAAAAAACAAACAAATATGAAACTCAAAATTACAGCGATGATCATGCTACTTGCCGCCTCTCTAATGGCTCAGCAAAAAATAGAAAAGGAATTTTCTGGAGTAAAGAAGATAAACATGTCTACCAGCTCAGGTGACTGCATTGTGAAAAAGGGAAATACCAATAAGGTATTAGTTACTGTAGAGCACACATTTGACAGCAATGATTATGCACCAGAATTTGAACAAATTGGAACCTCATTAAGAATTAAAGAAGATTTTAATGGGCGTGGTTCGTTCAGCGGTAAGTCAAGCTGGACATTGACGATACCTAATGATATGGATATAAAGTTCAATACAGGATCAGGAGATTTTGAGGCGAAAGATTTGAAGTTAGAATTGAATTTAAATGCCGGTTCCGGGGATTTTATTTTTGAGAATATGTCTGGCGAAATTGTGTGTAATGCAGGTTCTGGTGATATGATATTAGACGGGTTTGATGGAGAATTGAGATCAAATACGGGTTCTGGAGATGTTAGAGTAAACGGAATAAAAGGACAAATAAAAATAAATACAGGTAGTGGTGATATTGATATCACTGAAGCGTCAGGAGCTATTTCAGCTAATGTAGGGAGTGGCTCTATCGATGCAAGAAGAATTACAGTGACTGATGCTAGTGGGTTCAACTCGGGTTCAGGTGATGTAGATGTGGAGCTGACAGCTTCACCAAAAGCAGACATTTCTGTTAATAGCGGCTCCGGTGATTCTAAATTGGATTTTAATGGAAATGAGATTGCAGGGCTAGTAATAATGAAAGCCAATAAGAAAAATGGAACCATTAGAGCGCCTTTTGATTTTGATAAAACAGAGGAAGTTGATAATGGAGGCAGCCAAACAGTAATTAAGAAAACTGTACAAAGAGGCAGTAGCGATATAAAAATAAAAATAGGTACAGGATCTGGTACCGCGAGCATTACTGAATAGAATCAATTAAACTCACTAAAAAAGGCCTCATTCGAGGTCTTTTTTGTTTATAATAAATAATGATGTTTAACCATTGAAAATATTTTTTGAACAAAAATTATGTTTTCACCTTATTAATCATAACTCTCTTATTATCAAACTTTAACAATACGAAATTATGGATAACTCCACTGAAGGCGTGACGCTAATTGCAGCATTTGTTTCAGATGTAATTAACCTGTACGAAGGTAAATCAGATCAGGCAACATTGAAAAAGATGGCTGCTGATCTTGACTTGTCCGATCCTATGAAACATGTTCCAATGGAAACATATAATAAGATGTGTAATTGGATTGAAACTCAAGTAGGCAAAGCTAATGCTAGGCTTCTAGGCAGAAAAATAGGTGAAACTGCTTATGGAAGTATGGTTTCTATGAATATGGTCAATGAAAACACTACACCAAGTGAAATGATGAAGGCGCTTCAACAAGTTGCTGTTACTGTCATTAAAGACCCTAAGAATAGAGGTTGGGAAATTGTTGAAGATAAGCCGAAAGAAATTGTCATGAGAAGGACTCAGACTTTCAATGGCACATTGCAGTTAGGGTTATTAGATACATTAGTAAGAAAGACCAAAGCATTATCACCTTCAGTTGATCTTTTTAAAGAGGTGGCCAAGGGCCATGAGTATGATGAATATCGTATTACTTGGTTAAAATAGAATAAAAAAGACCGTTTCAAAAGCAATAAATAACGTCTTTGCGAGGAACGAAGCAATCCAAATGTAACTAGAAGTTAGTTCAAGGAGATTGCTTCACTATGTTCGCAATGACCATTCACTTTTGTAACGGCCTTTTTTAATACTATCCTTCAACTTTATTCTGATCTTAATGTCTCAGCAGGGTTAGCAATGGCGGCTTTTATGGTTTGTGATCCAATAACTAGAATTCCCAATATCAGCATTATCCCTGTGCCCATCCCGATGACTGAAAAATCGATACTAACACGATAAGCGATTGATTCTAGCCATAGATTATTAAGGAAATATGCAGCTGGTATTGCAATAACAGAGGCGATCAGCAGTAGTGTAATAAACCCTTTTGATAACAGCATTACTACATTTTTATCACTTGCCCCTAATACTTTACGTATTGATACCTCTTTAACTTTCGTTTCTGTAGTAAAAGTTGCCATTCCTAACAAACCAAGGCAAGAAATTGTAATAGTAAGGAATGAGATCAACCCTATTATATTTACAAGGTCGCCAAATATTAAGTCATAAAATTCCCCAACCTCAATATTGAAATCTTTATAAGTAATCTTTTTCTCAGGATTCAACTTTGACCATGCCTGCTCAATATGTTGTAATGCAGCTTCTTTATTTCCTTTTTGATATCTAACCTGTAGCATATTAAACTGATCAGCGTAGGGTATCAATGCCATAGGGCCTAACTCAGACATCATTGCTTGATGATTATAATCTTTCACTATTCCTTTTATTGTCATTTTGGTACTGTCATCAATAATCAAGCTTTCCCCAACTGCTGCAATAGCCGACTCAAAGCCTAACATTTGAACCATCTTTTCATTAATGATCATTTTATCAGGTGTTTGGCGAATATCTTTTGGTGAAAACCCTTCACCTGCAATTAGGTGAAGTTGGAGGTTATCAATATAATCCTCATCAACTGAAAAATAATTAAAACCTAGTTCTTCATCTTCTTCATTTACACGTACCGACCTTCCATAACTTACACCAATGGCTGGAAGATGTGATGAAGCCGTTACGTTTTCGATACTACTATGATTTGATATTTCATTTTTTAGTAGTGTTGGGTCTGCATCATTTAGCTTAACATTTATGACATTGTCTCCATTAAAACCATAGTCAGCATGTATCATCATATCAAGTTGATTGTAAACTAGTGTTGTTGAGATAATAAATATCAGTGAAAGTGAAAATTGGGCTACAATCAAAGATTTGCGGAGGCCAATTTTTGAAAAAAGGCGAATGTTTGAGAACCCCTTTAACACTTTTATTGGCTGAAAAGAAGATAATAGCAGTGCTGGTAGAACACCAGCGATAACACCTACTATTACACTAAACAGAACACAAAATAATAAAACGATTGGTTCTGTATTTAAATCCCAAAGGAGAAGTTGTGAGAATTTCATGCTTAAAAACGCAGGCTTTAGAACAACCAACATGCCTAATGCCAGCCCGAGTGCTAATAAGGAGATTACTACAGCTTCACTGATAAACTGAAAGAATATCTGATGTTTTACTGCTCCAGAAACCTTTCTGATGCCCACTTCCTTGGCTCTTGATAATGCCTTGGCTATGGATAAGTTGGTATAGTTAAAGCAAGCTGAGATCATGATGATCATTGCTAGGCCACCTAAAAAGTAAACGAAGATATCAGGCAAGCCAGGGCCAATTTGGTTGCCTAATAATGGGCCTGGTGTAATTTTGGTGATGCTTTGTAGGTAGAATTTAATATTGATATCCTCAATTTCTGCATATTGAGCATCACTTATTTGTTTCAAATCCTGCTCTACTTCTTTAACCGATTTGCCTTCTGTTAATCTAACATAGGTCCAGTTATCACTGGAGTTATTCCAATTATTATTAGTATTTCTTATTATACTATCAGCCTCCAACGTTTTGGTTGTTGCCAAGGAACCCAAGGCCTCAAACTTAATATGTGACTTGTTGTCCGTATCTTTTAAAACACCGGTCACTTTATATTCACCCAGCTCACCTACTTTTATTATTTCCCCGATTGGATTCTCGACAGAAAATAATTTTTCAGCAGCCTTCTTTGTCAATACAGCAGTGTGTGGTTCTGTTAGTGCAGTCCGTGGATCTCCATAGAGCAGTTCATGTTCAAACACATCAAAAAATGATTCATCAGCAAAAAAACCTGATACAGGGATATTCACATCATTATCAAAGTCAACCCAAGCATTTCCAAATCCCCTTCTTATGGTTGTGGTTGCTTCAATGCCCGAATAATTAGTGGTCAATTCTTCAGCAAGTGGTTGTGGGCTAGTGGCATATTTGTTTATGAATTCATCAGAATGGAGGCGTTCAGTGTTGATACGATAAACGCGATCACCTTTTTTTATATGTTTATCGTAACTCATCTGATCTGCTACCATCATTATAATAATGATACAGATGGACATGCTAATGGCTAAACCGAATATGTTGATGAATGAGAAAGTTTTATTTCTCATTAAACTTCTAAGGGCAATTTTGAGATAGTTGCGTATCATGTTGTTGAGTTTTTGAGTTGTAAATTTTATTCAGCTTCTTTTTTCATCATCTTGAAATAGATAAGGAAGCCAGCTGCTACAAATACTATAAATACTCCGAAAGGAAGAGGTGAGTCACGCTCATAAGGAAGGTATTCTAAAAGAATAAGCGCTATACCACCACAAAGTAGAATGAGTCCCCACTTAAGTGCAGAGTACATATTAGTACTTCCTTCTTGCTTTTTAAATAGCGCTTGACTTTCTTCATTTACAAATCCTTTGTCTATCATTTTTTTCTTTAATAGATATTCAGTGATGTATTTTAAGATGATATACCAGAAAAAGGCAAGTCCTCCGAAAATTGATAGTGGTAATAAAAATTCGTATTGTCCCATGATAAGTAATGTTTGTTTCTTCGTATGACAAGAGGTGGTTGATAAAAGGTTGCAGTTGCCGGGAAAATAATTAAATTATCTTCTGATAAGTCTTTTTTGAAGGTTGAAACAAATTTGCCCTGTGGCTGCAACCCTAAAAGTAAAGCTCCTGTCTAACTGAAATAATGGTAGATGATAACCAACTAGTAAGTGATGTACTTAATGGTGATATGCAGGCTTTCAAGGTTTTGATTGATCAAAATCAAAGACTTGTAACTCATATGGTAGGTCGTTTGATTAAAAACCAGGAGGATAGAGAGGAACTTTGCCAAGATGTATTTATCAAGGTGCATCAGAAATTGAGCGAATTTAATTTTAACTCAAAGTTATCTACCTGGGTAGCCACTATTGCTTATCGATTGAGTATAAATCATTTGCAAAAAAAGAGGATTGCTATAGATAAAGACCTAGAGGAACTTAATCCAAAGGAATTTCAGACGATGGTTGACAAAATAACACCCTATGACACCTTGCAGGAAAAAGATGTAAAAAGCTTTTTGTTAGCCGCTGTTGAGCAGTTGCCAGTGCATTATAAATCTGTACTTACATTATTTCATTTGGAAGAGATGGGTCATTCAGAGATTTCAGAAATTATGGATATGCCAGTAGGTACGGTTAAGAATTATTTATTTAGAGCAAGAAAGCTATTGAAAGATAGTCTTGAGCTTAAAATCGAAAAGGAGGAATTGATATGACTAAGTTATCAGATAAAGAAATTCAGGAGTTGTTAGAAAACAACGATAACCAAATCGTTGATGATAGTACCAGACTGTATAACAAGGTGTTCGAGGCATTAAATACTGATCCTAATTATGAATTATCTCCCAATTTTGCGGCTAATGTAATTGGTTCATTAGAAGCAAAAAGCGATAAAACTGAGAGGATAATTTATGTTATAGGCATATTGGGCATGATAGTTAGTATTGTTCTTACACTGGCACTAATAGTCATATTTGCTGGAGACACAATGCTCAAATACATGCCTTATGTACTGGTAAGTTCAGCAGTACTACTTCTTATCCAGTATTTTGACAAAATGATTCCGAAGGACATTGTGCTAAAGGGCAAATAACTTTTTGTATTGGATAATTCATTAAATGCCTGGCTATAACCCACTCACTCAAAAAATTTTAAAATAAATTTCTTCAATCTGGCAACGGTTCTAAAGTTGTCTCGTCTTTTATCTGAAAAGAGACTATAGTTTGGATTCGCAACATCACCTGCAGCATTATTTGATTGAGAGGAGCCAGAAAGGTGACCGGAAGGCTCAGGGCGAGCTGTATCAATTATTTGTAAAGAATATGTATAACATCTGCCGAAGAATGATGGGCAATGATGATGATGCTAGTGATGTGCTGCAAGATGCTTTTGTTCATGCCTTTTCAAAATTGAATAAGCTAAATGATAAAGCACTCTTTCCTGGTTGGTTAAAAAGAATAGTGCTCAATCACTGTATCGATGCTCTAAGAAAAAGAAGACAATTTGAAATGTTTGATAGTCAGGAAGAATATGGTGAAGAGGATGAAAATGGTGACTGGTCAGGCTACCAGTTAAAAAGAATCTTGAAAGCGATGGATAGTATATCGGTAGGATATAGAACAGTGTTAAACTTATATGTTTTTGAGGGCTATGACCATCAGGAAATAGGGGAGATCTTGAATATTTCTACCTCAACCTCAAGGGCACAATATAGCAAGGCTAAGGAAAAAATAAGACAGGCATTATCACTTAATATTAATTAAGTTATGAAAGATAATTTTAAAGAATTTGTAAATAATCAGCGAGAGGATTTTGAAGTCTACGAGACCGATAAGGATCAGCTTTGGAATAAAATAGATCAAAATTTACGACCTAATAATCATACTGTATGGTTGAAAATGGCTGCTGCTATTGCCTTGATTTTTGTGATTTCAGGGACGCTTTACATTTCTCTCAGAACTCCGTCATTACCACAAGAAGTCATCGAAGTTGAAAATTATTATTCTTCTACAATGGCGGATCAAATGAGGTTTATCAAAAGTCAAAATATAGAAATTGACCCTGTCATATTAAATGATTTGGATATGCTAGATCAGCAGTATGAATCCTTAAAAAATGACTTGAAAGATGACATTAATAACGAAGAAGTTATCAGTGCCATGATTGAAACTTACAGAGTCAAACTAAAAATATTAGAGCAGATCTTAAACGAAATTCAAGGTAATGATACAGATGAAGATGATGAAGTATCTATTTAATATAGCCATAGTTCTTGTAATAAGTACCGCTAGTTACGGCAATAGCAAGGCGGATGCTAGTTCAGTGAAGACACTGAAAAAGAGCTACAAAGTTGATAAAAAGGCAAGCTTAGAGATTGATAATAAATATGGACAAGTCATTGTCAATACATGGCAAAAGGATTCAATCGTCATTCGTATAAAGGTGACTGCTTATGCTAAGGATAAAGATGCCTCTGATAAACTGCTAGACCGCGTAGAGTTTGATTTTAACAAAGCAGGGGAGTTTCTTATCGCTAAAACAGTAACCGATAGATCAAAAGGGTTTTTTAAAGACATGTGGGAGGAGGTGAGTAGCTACTCTCGTGGTTTGCTGGGTAACAAAAGCAAGATTACTGTCAATTACGAAGTCTACGCTCCGAAGTATGCCAACATCAATATTTCCAACAAATTTGGGGATGTCTACCTCGATAACTTTAAGGGCGATGTTAAAATTGAACTGGCCAACGGCAATCTGAAAACAGATGAGGTAAGTGGTGGTTTAAATCTTGATTTAAGTTTTGGGCGAGCAAATATCAATACGATTAACAATGGTATTCTAATACTACGTTCGGCAGAAGTTGAAATTGAAAAGGCCAATAATATTGATCTCACCAGTAGCTCATCTACGCTAGTAGTATCTAAACTCATCCTTCTTAAAATGGAATCTCGGAATGATAAACTTAGAATGGACAGCCTTCAAGTACTTAGAGGCAATAGCAGTTTTACCAAAATTAATGTAAAATCACTAGCCCGAACGGTCTTTGCAGATATGAACTATGGCGAGCTAAATATTGAGTTAGTAAAGCCCGGCTTTAGAGATATTGAGCTGCTGGGTAAGTCAACAGATTTCAGCTTATTATTCAACGAAAATACGCTTATAGATATAGACCTAGTGGGTAAGGAATCAGATATGGTTTTGAGCAATGGTAATTATGAAAAAACCATTTATAAAGATGATGATAAACTCACCAAAGTGAAAGGGACAATGGGACAAGGAAAGGAAAAAAGTGGAACCGTTAATATCCATACTAATGGTGGCAAACTAGCACTTAGATATACTCTAAATTAAAATAACACTTCAATAAATTTTAGATTAAAACTCATGAAAAAGACAACACTCACTCTCGCATTAATTTTTTCTATTTCGCTATTGGGAATGGCGCAAGAAAATGAAACAAAAAGTACAGAGATCAAAACAATACTAGGGAAAAACTCAAAAGCCAGAGGTTTCGGGACTTTGGAGTTTAAGACCACGGAAATAAAGGATGATATTGTCTTGATGCCTGGGGTAACAGGAGGAATAATATTAGATAACCACTTTGTAGTGGGTATGGGGTTTTATGGTATCGCCAATGAAGTAGATTTTATTGGTGTAGAACCACAGACCAAGCAGTTTTTATATGGTGGTTATGGTGGACTTGTATTAGGTGCCTTGATAGCTCCAAAAGAGATTATACATATTTATGTACCAGTCTTGCTAGGTGCAGGGGGAGCTTACATTACAGAAAATGACTATCGAAATGACAATGGCAGATATGTAAATGAATTTGATGAATCATCTGCATTTGCAGTTATCGAACCTGGAATTGAGGTTGAGCTTAATCTTACTAAGTTCTTTAAGATTGGACTAGGCGCCAGTTATCGATATGTTACCGAGTCTAATTTAGCAAACATGACCAATAATGACCTGTCTGGTTACAGCGGCAGCTTCTCACTGAAGTTCGGGAATTTTTAAGAACAGTTAGCATCCTTGCTTCCGTCCTTGATTATTAAAGTTCACAGGGATTAGATGAGAAGAAAAGAGCATCTCTAAAACTTAGAGGTGCTCTTTTCTTTACTGATTAATGGTAATTATAATTTTCCTAGTCATACCAAATCGTAACGAATTGAATAGTAATATTTTGGGTTAATTTTATTACATTACTACATTAATTCATTTCGTTTTTATGGCATCTTTAATTCCGCACTTTGAGTATGATATATTCATTTCTTACCGACACAATGATAACCGCTCTGGTTGGGTTACAGAGTTTGTTAAAGCGCTCAGAGAAGAGCTAGCTGCTACTATTAAAGAACCGCTTTCAGTATATTTTGATTCTAATGCCTATGATGGTTTATTAGAAAATCATGATGTTGATAAAAGTCTGGAGCACAAGCTTAAGAGTTTGATTTTTATCCCGATTATTTCACAAACCTATTGCGATACTAAAAGCTTTGCTTGGCAGCATGAATTTCTTGCCTACAACAAAATTTCAAAAGCAGATAATATTAAAAGGGATATAAAGCTTAATAATGGCAATGTGGCTAGCCGCATATTACCCTTAAAAATCCACGATCTCGATGCAGAAGATAAAAACACTATAGAAACTGAGTTAGGAGGCCCATTGCGTGCCATAGAATTTATTTTTAAGGCTCCAGGTGTGAACAGACCCCTAAATGTGACCGATAAGCGTGAGGAAAATGTAAATAGGACGGTTTATAAGGATCAGGTAAATAAAATAGCCAATGCTATTAAGGAGATAACCAATGGCATCCGCTTTCCTGAAAGAACAATAGTTGAGACTACAGATATTAAGGTTGATCAACCAAACATTGCATCAAAACCAAGTGATAGCAACGCTATAGCGGTACTGCCTTTTAGAAATCTGGGAGATCCCTCTAAGGAGTATTTTGCAGATGGCATTACAGAAAATATATTAATGAACCTCTGTACTATACCCAATTTGCGTGTGATATCGCGCACCTCAATTATGAGGTATAAAAACACCACTAAATCAGCCCCTGAAATTGCGTCTGAACTAGGGGTGAAATATATACTGGAAGGTAGTGCTCAGTCTCATGGCGATAAAGTGAGGATTAATGCACAATTAATTAATGCCCCAAAAGATGATAATATCTGGTCAAAAGTATTTGTTGAAAGTCTTGATGACATTTTCGAAATTCAAAGCAATGTAGCTGAAGTAGTAGTCAAAGAAATTCAAGGCTCATTAAGTCCATCAGCAAGTGAAAAGCTGAAGGAAGTACCCACCAAAAATCCAGCTGCCTATGACCTTTTCATGAAAGGAAGGCATGCCTTTAATCAGTGGGGAGTAGAAGGGTATAAGGCGGCTACTGAATATTTTAAGCAGGCGCTTGAGCTTGATCCTGATTTTAAGCAGGCGTATTCTTATCTGGCCAGTTCGTACTCGGCT
>CAYGNU010000061.1:0-13391 GCA_964351175.1 uncultured Roseivirgaceae bacterium
AATCTTATAAATTTGCAGCAAAATAGCAGTTTAATATCTAGATTTTAAAGACTCGTAACCTTTTATGGAAGATTCACGGATTGCCTTACCAATAGGTACTACGCTTGACAGATTTATTAAGAAAAAACAGGATGAGTTTCAATATGCATCCGGAGAACTCTCACAACTTCTTAGAGATATAGCTCTTGCAGGAAAGGTTGTGAATAGAGAAATTAATAAGGCTGGACTTATCAATATTGTCGGAGCCATTGGCACACAGAATGTTCAGGGCGAAGATCAGCAGAAGCTTGATGTACTTGCCAATATACGATTCACTAGAGCCTTATCTAAGGGAGGAGAAGCTTGCGCTGTTATTTCTGAAGAGGATGACGAAATTGTAGATTTAAATAATCATGGTAGATATGTAATTGCCATTGACCCTTTAGACGGTTCATCCAATATTGATGTGAATGTGTCTATAGGAACAATTTTTTCAATTTTCAGAAGAGTCACACCCGTTGGTTCACCCATTCAGGAAATTGACGTTCTTCAGAAGGGGTCTGAGCAGGTAGCAGCAGGATACTTACTCTATGGTTCTTCAACTATGCTCGTTTACACGACTGGGCATGGTGTTAACGGTTTTACCTACGAGCCATCATTAGGTGAATATTTCCTTTCACATCCTGATATGTCCATTCCGGAAGACGGTGCTATTTATTCCATTAACGAAGGTTCATTCAATAGCTTTGCTGATCCAGTAAAAGATTATGTCAATTTCTGTAAGGATCAAAAATATTCAGGGCGTTATATTGGATCTCTTGTAGCTGATTTTCATCGCAATCTATTGAAAGGCGGTATTTACATTTACCCTGCCACGGCCAAAGATAAGAATGGAAAACTCAGACTTATGTATGAGTGTAATGCGCTTGCTTATATTATAGAACAAGCTGGAGGATTGGCATCGACAGGTACCGAAAGGGTCTTGGAAATTACACCTAGTGAATTACATCAAAGAGTTCCATTCTTTGTAGGATCAAAGCATATGGTTGAAAAAGCTATTTCTAATTTTAAGAAATAATTTTAGTTACCGCTATACTTAATACGGGTTTCAACTTTCTGTAATTCTCGTTGAATAATGAGATCAGTTATAGAGTCTGCTATTTTATCTGGTTCTGCTACAGCTAAAACTTGCTTAACTTTTACTTCACTTACGTCAATACGATATAGAGCAAGCAGAAGACGAGACATATCTCTGTCTAATAAATATGAAACAATTTTTTTTAGCGCACTTTTCAACTCATCAACTTCTGAAATGCTTTCAGGAAAATCAGTTTTTTCAAGCGAAAAGTCTTTGATTATAAGCTTTGTAGTTAATGCCAGCTTGTGCTCTGCCATTATTTGCCCTCTGATTTCTTAGTAGTTTTTGCCTTTGGTGCAGCCTTTTTCTTTTCTTCTTTTTTCTCTTCCTTAATCAGTTCAGGAGCATTAGTCAAAACGCATTGATACCAGTTGATTACCTTTTTTATGTCCGATACATAAACACGTGAGGCATCGTACTCTGGTATAACATGTTTTATAAAGGCTTTTAACTCATCCGCGTCAGAAGTAGGTGTTACACCAAGATCATCATTAAATTCGGCAAATATTTTTTTGAAAACATCAGCTAAAGGCACTGAACCTTCTTGAGTTGTAGTATAAATTGAAATATCACTTAAAACGGAAATTCTCTGAGTTGCTCCGGCTATTAACTTTTGCTTGTTTTCATCTAACGACTCTAATATAACGCCTGTTCTGGTTGGCTTCACTACTTTGAACAACCCACCTTTTCCTGCAACTGAAGCAATCTCGCTAAAATCCATAGTTTTCAATTTGTATTAAGTTGGCAAAGCTAAAAATTATTTTAAGATTTACTAGTGCTGATGATGTCATCAATGAATTGTAAAACCTCTTCTCTGCCTTCGTGTGTTGTAGAAGAGGTCACAAAGGAAATAGGGAGCTCAGCCCAATATTTTTTAAGCACTCTTTTGTAGTGCGCCATTGATGATTGAGTTTTGTTTTTGGATTGCTTGTCAGCCTTCGTGAATATTAATGAAAATGGAATTCCTTTTTCTCCTAGCCAGTTAATAAAGGCCACATCTATTGGCTGCGGCTCCAACCGCGAGTCTATTAAAACGAAGATATTGAATAAATTTTCTCTGTCCACAATGTAGTCATGGATCATTTCTCCCCACTTTTCTTTTTCAGTTTTTGCAACTTTTGCCCAACCATATCCTGGTAAATCCACTAAAAACCAAGAATCATCTATTAGAAAATGATTTATTAACTGTGTTTTCCCGGGCTTCCCAGATACTTTGGCCAGCTTTTTATTATTGGTAAGCATATTTACCAAGGAAGACTTTCCAACATTTGATCTACCAATAAATGCAACTTCAGGATAGTCTGGAGGCGGGCACTGCGAGTGATTGCTACTACTGGTTATAAATATCGCTTGTTTTACTGGCATAAGGAAAGGGCATTCAAATTGTTAAAATTAAAACATTTAAGTATATTTATTATCTAAATAGCATGGATGTAATTTTTTAGACTTAAAGTAATACTTCAATTCAAATATTAATTTTATAATTGCTTAAATATATCGATATTGACGACCTTGAATTTATTAAGGTATTTTTTAAACTAAGTCACAGACTTGAAATATCATTGTAAAATGTACTCTACTATAAAGTTATTCTTTTTAACAAGCCTTTTGCTGATTGTTGGCACAAACGTATTTGCTCAAGATGAAGATTCAAAAGCGTTGGCGAAAACATATATTGATCAGGCAGAATTAATGATGCAGGCAGCTCAACCAATGGTTGATGTAAGAGATATATATGTTTTAGCCGCTGAAGCAGACCCAACTAATATTGTTGCTAACTGGCGTGCCGGTGATTTTTACATAAAGACAGTTGGTAAGAAAAATGCCGTAAAATACTTTTTGAAGGTATTAGAACTTGATGCTGAATATAGGTTTGATATTGAATATTGGATTGGTCGTAGTTATCATTTCGGAATGGAATTTGAAAAAGCATTGGCTTATTATGATAGATACAGACAAAAACTTATTGACAGAGACGGTTATCGCGGAAGGGATAGAGTAGAATTAGGAGATGTAGATAGGAAAATATTCGAATGTAAAAACGCTATTGAGTTTGTTGCTAACCCTGCTCATTATTCAATTGTAAATATTGGTAGTGCAATCAATACCGAATATGAAGAGTATGGGCCAGTATTAAATGAAGATGAAACGGTTCTTATTTTTACATCAAGGCGTAGAGATGGTAACTTAAACGAGAATGTATTTTCTGATAATAAACCTTATGAAGACATTTTTATAAGTACCAAAGAAAATGGTGCTTGGAGTAAAGCTCAAAATATAGGAAATGTGGTAAATACTCCTTTTCATGATTCTAACCTTGCTTTATCGGCAGATGGAAACCAACTTTTTCTCTACAAGGATGAAAATAATGGTGATATCTATCAGTCTGAAAGAAAAGAAGATGGTTCATGGACTTTTCCTGAACCATTAAGTGAAAGTGTTAATTCACAAGGTTTTAAAGAAGCTTCAATATCCCTTTCTCCTGATGGAGACATTTTGTTTTTTGCCTCTGATAGACCTGGTGGGCAAGGAGGAATAGATATTTATTATAGTACTAAAGATAAAACGGGCGAATGGGCCAAATCGAAAAGTTTGGGACCTAAAATTAATACCGAGTATGATGATGACGCACCCTTTATTGATTATGATGGAAAGACTTTATATTTCAGTTCTTTAGGTAGAAAAGGAATGGGAGGATACGACATTTTTAAATCTACTTATGATAGCGCTGCTGGTGAATGGGGCGAACCAACAAACCTTGGTTACCCAATTAATACACCAGATGATGACATATTTTTTGTAAGTACTAAGGATGGAAAGAGGGGTTATTATGCTTCTGTGCGTGAAGACGGTTTAGGTTTTACAGATATTTATATGGTAACAGTAAAGCAGGAAGATGAAGTAGGAGAAACCCTTGCCGGCAAGAATGAAACTGAGGTGGATGAGAATAAAGGTGAGCCAGAAGACAATACTAATATTCAGTCTGTCAATAATGCTCAACCTGTTACACTAGTGGTAACCGTAGTTGATCAAGATAATACTCCACTAGACGCAAAAGTGAGTCTTACTAGTTCAGATAATATGACAGTGGGGAAAGTCTCAAAAGGAGGAGGAGTATTTGAATTTAAAAGTAGTGCCAAAGAATCGAAAGGTTATAGGCTATCTGTTGAAAATACCGGATTTGTTTTTCAAAATATAGATTTATCTCTACCTGCGGCCAGTATGACAGCGCAAACAGTTAATAGAACAGTGCGGATGCAGAAGTTACAAATGGGCACCAGGTCCGTATTAAGAAATATTTATTTCAACTTTGATAAAGCTACTTTTCAAGATGCATCTTACAATGAACTAAATAAGCTTGAAGGTATGATGGCTGGAAATTCAGGCCTTGAGATTGAGATTTCTGGGCATACGGATAATATTGGTTCTAAGGACTATAACAAGCAGCTCTCTCAGAGGCGTGCTAATGCAGTTAAGGACTATTTGGTTAAAAAGGGAATTGATGCCCGCAGAATTACTGCTGTTGGTTATGGAGAGGAAAGGCCACTTGCAAGTAACGATGATGAGAAGGAAGGCCGTGAATTTAATAGACGGGTGGAGTTCAAAGTTACAGGTGGTAAATAGTATTTCTATTTCTATTCAACTAAATCACTTCTAGATTGTTGTTCATTAGGATTATCCTTTGCTAAAAAGGATATTTGCATCCTTATTTTGAATAATGAATTTCTACGCATGACGGTAGTACCTTATAAAGAGAAAGAATCAGGAAAGAAGCAGCAGGTCGCTGAAATGTTTAACAACATTAGCAAGAATTATGATTTTCTAAATCATTTCTTATCTCTTGGAATCGACATTTTATGGAGGAAAAAGGCGATTAAATTACTGAAAAAGGACAATCCCAAGTATATACTAGATATTGCTACAGGTACAGGAGACTTTGCTATTGAAGCATTAGCATTAAAGCCTGAGAAAGTTGTGGGTGTAGATATCTCTGAAGGGATGCTTTCTGTTGGTCGTAAAAAAATGAAGAAAAGAGGCTATGATAATATCATAGAAATGCATCTTGGCGACTCTGAAAAACTTCTGTTTGATGACAATACATTTGATGCTGTAATCGTTGCATTTGGAGTAAGGAACTTCGAAAATCTTGAAAAAGGTTTAGCAGATATGAACAGGGTTATTAAGAAAGGTGGGAAAGCTGTAATCTTAGAGTTTTCTAAGCCTACTAAGTTTCCATTCAAGCAGTTGTACAATTTTTACTTTAAAGCAATTTTACCTAAAATTGGTAAAGTAATATCGAAAGATAATGCTGCTTATACATATTTGCCTGAATCGGTTGAGGCTTTTCCTGATGGAAAGAGATTCCTCGAAGTTTTAGAAAAAACAGGTTTTAAAAATACTCAATGCAAATCACTAACCTTCGGAGTAAGTTCAATATACATTGGCGAAAAGTAGCATTTGCTAGCTTTGTATTAGTCATTATGACTTGTCAGGCTTTTGCTCAGCGCAATGTAGCCATGAATAATCCTAATTATGATGATAGATTTTTGAGTTATGGCTTTCTAATTGGTATTCATACTTCTACTTATCAATTAAAATATTCTGATGAATTTGTATCTAATGAGTTAGATTCTCTTTATGCTATTTCGCCTTCATGGTCTCCGGGATTCTCATTAGGTTTTATAGTTAATTTGCATTTATCTGAATTTTTGGATTTAAGGCTATTACCAAAAGTTTCTTTTTATGAGCATCGTTTGGAGTACTTACGCTTGGATGAACCAAAAATTGATGAGTTAGTGGAGACAACAGTGGTAGAATTTCCATTGTTATTAAAATATAAGAGTGAGCGAAGAGGTAATTTCAGGATGTATATGGTAGGGGGAGTGAAGCCAGGTATTGAGGCTTCTGGTAAGAATGATGTAGATGAAATAAGTAAAGAGAACCTTAATATTAAGGCTTTTAATATGTCATTAGATGTGGGTTTTGGTATTGACATGTATTATCCACTTTTTAAATTCTCTCCAGAGATAAGATTTTCGAAAGGAATCACTAATATGCTTGGTAATAACGGAAACGAACTAAGTGCCGGCATAGATAGGCTAAATACTAACACAATAACCTTGTATCTTTTATTTCAATAAATGTCAAAACGAATAGCATTCATATCAGGAGCTACTTCCGGTATTGGAAAGGCAACGGCCCAATTACTAGCTCAAAATAATTTTAAACTTATACTTACAGGTCGAAGAAAAGAAAGGCTTTCAGAGTTAGCAAAAGAACTAGGAGCCTTAACAGATGTTTATACTACTTCATTTGATATAAGAGATAAGGAAGCAGTTTTCAAGGCGATTAAAGATCTACCAGATTCATGGAAGAATATTGATATCTTAATCAATAATGCGGGAAATGCACATGGAATGGGGCCAATTCATGAAGGTAATGTAGAAGATTGGGATGCCATGATCGATATCAATGTGAAAGGTCTGCTTTATCTCACTAAAGCAATTACTCCATCAATGGTAGCAAGAGAATCAGGGCATGTTGTCAATATTGGTTCTATTGCTGGAAAAGAGGTCTACCCGAACGGTAATGTTTACTGTGCCTCTAAGCATGCAGTGGATGCAATTAATAATGGAATGAGGATGGATTTTAATCCATATGGAATTAAAGTTACAGCTATCAACCCCGGGTTAGTTGAAACTGAATTTTCTCTTGTTAGATTCAAAGGAGATAAGCAAAGGGCTGACAACGTGTATAAAGGTATTGCTGCTTTGCAAGCTGCTGATATTGCTGACACAATTTTATATGTAATTACTAGACCAGCTCATGTCAATATCAGCGATATGGTAGTGTTTCCTACAGCACAGGCTGCTTCAACTATAGTTCATAGAAACAATTGATTGAGTACGTTTTTATCAATATCATGAACACCATCAAATTTGGTAACTTTCGGGTTTAATTTTAGTTGAGCAGATAATTCTTTCATTTCTTCAATTCGATCCGGTGTTATGAAGGGGTCAGATTCACCATAAATGTATTGAATTGATTTGTCTTGAAATACTTCAGAACTGCTCTCAAAATCCATATCCGGAGGAAAAATGCCAGCCCACAGTATTAATTGATCAAATGAAATGTAATTGTTTGCGAGCCAACGTGAAGCTGTTGCAGATCCTTGTGAAAAACCTATAATGCTAATTTTTGTTTTTGTTCCAATTCTGTTTTTGACTTGGTCAAAAACAGAATTGAGGTAATTAATGTAATTGGTAATGTCATTTAACCTATTCTCTTTTGTCATCCAAGTTGCCCCAACACGACCTGAAAATCCTTCTAAGTAGTATTTGGATAGTCCTTCAGGAGCAATTATGCAATTATGTCCGTTGTCGAGAGATTTGAATTTATTAATGAAATATTTTGCGAGTTGACCATGACCATGAAGAACGAAAATTAAATTATCAGTGGATTCTTTTAGTTCCCCTAGTTGATAATAGTGAGCTTCAAATTGTATTTTAATTCGCTTTTCCTGCATAAAAAAATAAGCAGGCCTCTTGCGAAACCTGCTTTAAAATTTAATTTATGATGTTCCTATCTTTTGAATCCAAGAGCACTGCCACCGCAGAATTCTGTTGAATTATCAAAAGTATATTGTATATAATAGATTCCTGTAGTATTACATGGATAAGCTATTGCAGAAATAAATTGATTATTTATTTTACTACTAGCCACTTGATTTCTATTGCTATCAAATAAGCTAACTATAATACCATCTGTAGATTCTCCTGTTGCGCATACATTAATCATATACTGCGTTCCTTTTGTGAATACATAAGAGTATTCCACTTTAGTTTTAGAACCTCCTTGACCGTCTATTTTGTAACTTTTTAAGAAGTTGAAACCAGTAGCCAGTTTTGGAATGCAGGTATTGGTATACTGTTCTGAGTTGCATTGTGCATTAACGCTCCCTGCGATAAAAAATAAACTCGCTACAAAAATCGAATAAAGTGCCTTTTTCATATTTCGCATGTTTTCCACTTAACTAATAACTTTTTTTCTAATTGAACTTATCAAGGCAGAAATACTTGATACATTCTCATTAGTAATTTTAATTTCACTTGAGCTGTTGTCCTTAATAACCATAACACCATCTACAATCTCAAAAGTTGATTCTTTATAGGTAGTTACAATTTCAACGTTCTCATATTCTGCTTGCAATTTTTGCATGTCCTCCAAAAGTGATGCCATGTTTTGATCAACCTCTTGATAGAAGCTTAAAAGCAATACTATATTTTCTAGAATTATCTTTTGTTCACCGATGGTGTCTCTCAACTCTTTATTATCAGGATTCTTGGAAGCTACCTGACAAGTGATGTGCATTGCTTCTAGCCAGCCACCTGTTAAAAGAAGAACACTTAAATTAGCTCTATTCTGGTCTTGCAGATAACTATTGATGTTATTGAAGTTTTGAGTAGTAATTAATAGTAAAGAATCTAAGTTTTTACTATTAGTAGCTAACCTACCAATTGTCTCAATATCAAAAAATTGTCCAATACTTAGACCATCAGCTAGTTCTTTAATAGTAGCCATGTAATCTAGACCGTCTTGATTTTGCTCATAAATATTGGTGTAGCCTAAGTCAGTACCATAGATACCTAAATTAAGTGACTTACGATAGTTACTATTATACTTAGAGATATTATCAGCAGAGTTCAAAAAATTCTTATCGTACTTCGTACCTGATTCTTTGAGTAATACTGAAATTTCTAATGGTGAAGGAATCTGCTGAATAATACTGCTGATTACTTCTTCTGATATTGCTGGTCCTTCGACTGTAGTCGAGTCCAAACTTTCTAAAAAGGCTTGTTCATCTGGTTTTTTACTTGAATTACAAGCAAAAATAAAAACAGCCATGACCAATGCTAAAATCCTCATATGCACAACTTTAATGATGTAAACAAAATTATGAATTCATTCTTCTATAACAAACAATATTATTCGTTATTGCAATATTACTAAAGTACAATTATTTTGACTTTTTATTGCCAATTTTTATTTTGCCAAAAGCATTAATTCCTTTCCTTAATGCTTCAAAGTATAAGGTGATGTAAAGTATTAATGTCATTATCCAAACTACGACCAGATTAAAAGTATAAGTACTAAAGTAGGTACCCAAAAAGTATTTTTCTGGTGCAAAAAAGTGAGTACGATAGTCTAAAAAGTTAGAAGGATTCGATGGGTCGTTATAAATTGGATTAATTTGTTGAATCAATTCACCATTATATTCAATGATCCTATCCTTTTCAGCAACGTTCATTACTAAATCAGCTAAACTCTCGTTATAGTATTCATTTTTGGACTCATTAAGATTGTATTCATAATCAGCACTATTTTCAAAGTAATAGACCATTTTTTCTTTAGTAGCTACACTTTTGTTATAAACATCCTGATAATGTTTTTTGTAAGCTGCAAAATAATCTACCAATTGTTGACCAATAGTTTTGTTATAGTTGTCCAACGTTAACTCGTCAATATTTAGATCTTCAATACCTTCTTTAAAGGGCTCTATTTCTAGGTTGTTTCTAATAATTCTTAGATCCTTTTTAAGGATATTTTTTAGGGAATCATTTGCGCCTTCATAATTTTCAGAAATAAATTGATTTTTCCTTTTAAGTTCTTCTATCAAATAGGCTGCTTTAAAGTCGGCTTTGGCTTCAGTCTTTTCAATATCATAATATGGAGCAGCAAACTCATTATTTTTGAACTGATATACAGCCATCGCTTCATATGTCCATCTGGATGCCATCATATCAGCGACAATTGGCACTTTACCTTTAGTGCTAAGTACATCATTAAGCTTGTCGAAGCTGAATAATAATCCACTCAATATCATTTGAGGTATTAGTAACAACGGAATCATTACATAGACTGTAACAGCGGAATTAAATGCACTTGAAATGTTCAGCCCTAGTACGTTTGCTAAACATGAGCAGGTGAAAAGTGCAAACCAAAAGGCTATTGTCATGCCATGAATTTCAAGTATTAGATGTCCTACAATAACAAACATTAATGTCTGAATGGCAGATAACAGAAAGAGTATGAAAAGCTTTGACATTAAATAGCTGTTCCAACTGAGATTTAAGAATGATTCTCGTTTAAGAATTTTTCTATCTCTTATTATTTCTTCAGCGCTTACTGTAAGCCCCATAAACAAAGCGACAATAATACTCATCAACATAAATGCTGGAATATTATCATTGAAGCGGAATACATAACTATTACCAAAAGGGCTACTCTTATACTTGATAATAAAAGCAAGGATAAGAGCTAATAGGGGAGCTTCAAGAAGATTAATAAGCAAATATTGCTTATTACTAATTTTACTTAATAGATCCCTAGTGGTGAATATTATACTTTGCTTTATTTTGTTTGGAATAAACAGAGAGTGTGCCGGCTCTTCATTCAAATCTTCAACTCTCTCAATGGTGAAATGCTCTTCAAAACTGTCATTCCATTGTTGCGGATTAACCTTTCTCTTATTAGTAAGCTGACCATATTCATCTACTACCTTAGCTTCAATAATATTGAATATTTGCTCAGGATTAACATTGCCGCATGTCTCGCATTGTCCCCTTTGGCTATCGACCTGATTTGTCGCTTTCTTGAAATAGGTTACAGCCTCTACCGGGTTACCATAGAATACTGGGTATCCTCCAGTATCCATGATATACATCTTACTAAACATTTTGTAGATGTCTGAAGATGGCTGGTGAATTACCACAAATATCAGTTTCCCTTTAAGAGAAAGCTCTTTTAGTAAATCTATAACATTTTCTGAGTCACGTGATGAAAGGCCTGACGTTGGCTCATCAACAAACATTACCGCAGGTTCTCTTATTAATTCAAGAGCAATGTTTAATCTTTTTCGCTGTCCGCCACTAATTGTCTTATCTAAAACGCTTCCAACCTTTAGATCTTTTCTTTGGTCTAGTCCTAAACTTTCCAGCACACTAAGCACCCTTGCACTTAGGTCTTCTTCAGAAAGATTAGCAAAACATAGCTTGGCGTTATAATACAGGTTTTCGTATACAGTTAATTCTTCTATTAATAGGTCATCTTGTGATACATAGCCAATAACCCCATGAATCTTGTCTTTTTCAGTATTAATATCAAAGCCATTGATCTTAACACTACCTAAAGTAGGTTGCTCAATACCGGCAAGAACATTCATTAATGTAGTCTTACCAGCACCACTGGCTCCCATAATACCAATAAGCTGACCAGGCCCTTCAGAAATTTGAACATCACGTAGACCTAATGCTCCATTAGGGAATCTAAATTCTGTGATATTTGCGTTGAAGGATAATTTTGCTGTTTGAAGCTCTTCATTAAAGAGTGCAATAAGATCACTATAGTATAATGCGGCCCCTAGTGGGGTTTTAACAGTACTACCATGAGAGAAAAGGTACACCCTATTTCTCTGCATTATAAAACCGTTAAGAACAATCTGATCTGTACCTATGTATTTGGTAAAGTACATGTCAACACTATTAACTTTCAGGAATATTATATTTCCTTCTATGTCAGTGTTGAAATGCTTGGAATTAGTTTGTGAGTTTTCAGCTTCAGCTTTAATAGCTTCAACATCATGAGAATGTTCACCTTCATTATTGACAATAAGAATGTCACCAAAGTTGAGCTCATTATGGTCTGCATTAATTACGAAGCTCTCAATTAACTTATATTCGTCTTTTACGATATTGAAAACTGTACTGATAGTATCAATAATTTCCATCCTTTGAGGAGTGAAATTTTTATCAGAGCCTACCAGCTCCAATATTTTTATCAATACAACTACTTTTTGTTTTTGAGTAAGGGTCTTGTTGATCTTCTTACAAAGACCTAGGGTTTTAACTGAATCTCTTACGGAAGTTAATTTGCGCTTTTTGCTCCCATCTTCTTCTTCATCCTTTTTATCTTCTCCTCCATCTTGATTATAGCCTACAAATTTGTCATAGAGTTCTAGATATTCCTTAACAGAATCTTGATCTAGCTCTTGTTGAAAAAAACTTATTACAAACTGCCTTTCTTTCTCTGTAACCCCCCCATCTTGCTTGGTTATAATGGCAAAAAGTTGGGTAAGTGCTTTAAGTATTTCCTCGCTCATAGGCTAGTTACTGCAAAAGACAGATTGTTAACTGCAAAAAATCAGATAAAAGAAAAAATTAGTAAGTTTTGAACTCAAACGGTATTTCAACAAGCTCAGAAAATTCTTCACCTGCTTCTTCCATGTCCTCATCATCTTCATGAAAATACCACATGATAGACATTCCATCAATGTCTTCAAGTGCTGAAAGTACGTCAAGGATTAATTTACTAGAAGCTGTGTTAAAATACTCTAGCTTGAACATGAACTCTGTGCTTGGGTTAGCATCTTGAGAATACTCTTCTATCCAATCAAGAACAGGTTGGTAAAACTCAGCAGAGTCTTCAGGAAGACTTCTACCGGAAATTTCAAAGATGCCATTACCTTTGTCCAACATGATCTTTGGTGTATCTTCAGTGCCTTCTAAATTTAGTATGTCCATTATATGTTCTATTTAAAATCTTTTGAATCAATTAATTAAAGTCTCGTAACAGATGCCTTAAGACAGAAGAATGAGCTTTTATCATCCAAAGGTACAAAGTCATGGCCTAATTTATTGCCAGATTTACGTGCCATGTCTACAAATCCTAAACCAGCTCCTCCTTTGTCAGAAATCTCAGTGTTCTTGATTATGCTTTTGTAAAGTTCTTTGAGACCATCTTTATCTAACTCATTGATTTGATCAATTTTAGCTTTAAGGCCATCAATGTTTTCATTCATAATTGGATTGCCAGAAATAATGATATACTCATTATCCTGTTTACCAATCATAAATACTGCAGAGTGGTCATTAGCCACTGCATCAGCATGTTTCACGATATTTTGAAGGCATTCAACCATTACGTTGAACACTTTTCTTTTTACCGCAGATTCTTCACCAGAAGAATCCATATTTCTTTCTGCCATGGCAAGAACCGATTTGGTAATTTCTTGAGTGAATTCTCCCTCATAAACCAAAATCAGGTTATTATCCAGCATGGTTTTGTGTAAATCAAAAATGTACTTCATAAGTCTTAAAGCGTTTTATCCTAAGTTCTTAAATCAGAATCAGTTTATAAATTAAATAAATCTACTTCAATATCTGTCAAAATACGACATTTAATTAAAGTTCTAAAATTTTATACCTATTAACAGTAC